>NZ_JBHUGY010000065.1:0-11297 GCF_042682105.1 Mesorhizobium calcicola | reverse complement strand
AGATCACCCTTTTTTCGATTTCTCGTGGAGATCTCGGCGAGGCCCGAATTCGTGAGTTGGCTTGCTCCGATTGCGAGCGGCGTTCTGGTGCAGATCATTCCTATAATGCACGCCATCATTTCGGCGCCGAGCATGTGCCATCGGCCCGAAAATCGCATGTCGCGCTTGGCGAAACGCAGGCCGCCGCGCCCGCCTGAGCGGCATTCAGAGCCGTTCTTCAAGCAATTCCGGCGTTGATGTCGCGGCCGGCGTAAAAGATGCCCAAAATCAGCACTCGCTCACCCTCGACGGCGAACGCAATGCTGACGGCGCGCCGGTAACCGACAATTCGCAGCCCAGGCATGATCTCAACCCGCTCGGTGCCCCGCTGAGGAAAGGTCGACAGGCCGAGACAATGGTCGCGGATATCCACAACGAAATTCCAGGCGATCGCGGGCGACGCACGTTCGGCTATGTCGTCATAGAGCTGCTCCAGCTCGGCTTCGGCTCTGGGGTGGAAGACGATCCGATACTCCATCCCCTACTTGGCTTTCGCCTGCGTCGCGCGATGGCGCGCCTCCAGTCGGGAAAAGACCGTGTCGGCAGGGATGCCCTTCGCAGGATCCCGCTGAAGCTCGGCCAGGCGCGCCGATACGTCCTCGCGCAGCCATTTCTCCCGCTCCGCCTCGAAATCCTCGAGCATGCGCAGGCCCGCGCGGACAACCTCGCTGGCATTGTTGTAGCGGCCTGATTCGAGCTGCTTCCTGATGAAGCTCTCGTAGTGGTCATTCAAAGCGTAGTTGGGCATGGCAGCCTCCTGGAAAAAATATGGGATCGCGCGCCAATTGTAGCAATAGATGTCAATTATTGGCAATCTTGGCTGATTCGACCACGCTCCACCGTTGCCGCCATTCGCTCCCCTGAGAGAATCGCCCGTCGCCTGATTCGGCGTGACCCGAAATGTCGCCTCAGCCATGATGACGCCGGCGCGATGGAGATCGACGCGCACGTCGATGCCCGCGGTCGTCATTCTTTGTCCGGCTCGCTTTCCCGGCCTCGTCGACCACAAAGCGAAAAGCCCGCCGGCTTGGGCCTGAGCTATTTGGTTGCGGGACTTTGTTTTTGTCGCGCGTTGAGGGGCAGACTGATGGCCAGGGCATCCCAAAACCATAACGCCCGCCGGCTTGGTGCCTGACGGGCGTTTTGAAGATTTGGTTTGCGGGGAGAGGCTTTGTCTTAGTCTTATTTGTCCGGCTGTGTCGGCTATGGCTCCTTGCGGGTCCCTTGAGGGGTTCAAATCCAAGGCCACGGTGAGCCGGATACAAAAACAGCCCGGGCTGGGCCGGGCTGTTTTTATATTTGGTTGCGGGGACAGGATTTGAACCTGTGACCTTCAGGTTATGAGCCTGACGAGCTACCGGGCTGCTCCACCCCGCGTCAACGTTGGACGTAAGCCGTGGCCTACAGATAGGTATATGGCTTGCCAAATGAAAGGGCCGCTTGCGCGGCCCGAGATCCCGTTGGCGGGCCTGTTCATAAAGAGAAGATTTCAACGTGCGTTTAGCAGACCTGGCAGCGACCTACTCTCCCGCGTCTTGAGACGAAGTACCATCAGCGCTGGAGCGTTTCACGGCCGAGTTCGGAATGGGATCGGGTGCAGCCGCTCCGCCATAACCACCAGGTCGGCAAAACGCACGTTGTTCGAGAAGCTTTTTGAGCGAATAGCGAGCGCGAGTAGCCAATAGGGGTTTACCTATCCTGCTTTCTCGGAGCTGTTCGCTGGTCTTATGTGTGCCTTTACAGTTCTTTTTGGTCCTGGCGCCTTTCGAAGCGAAGCTTCGCAAGGTCGACCGACCGTCGGCGCTGATGCGCCGCACCCACGTAGCGCCGCCCGCAGGGCGGAACAAGCGTGAGTGAGAACAGACCATTTGACTTCGTCAAATGGGCATAAGGAATGAGAACGATCAAGCCGATCGAACTATTAGTACCGGTAAGCTTCAAGCGTTGCCGCTCTTCCACACCCGGCCTATCAACGTGGTCGTCTTCCACGGTTCTCAGGGAATACTCGTTTTAAGGTGGGTTTCCCGCTTAGATGCCTTCAGCGGTTATCCCGTCCGGATATAGCTACCCTGCTATGCGGCTGGCGCCACAACAGGTCCACCAGAGATCCGTCCATCCCGGTCCTCTCGTACTAGGGACAGATCCTTTCAATATTCCTACACCCACGGCAGATAGGGACCGAACTGTCTCACGACGTTCTGAACCCAACTCACGTACCGCTTTAAATGGCGAACAGCCATACCCTTGGGACCTGCTCCAGCCCCAGGATGCGATGAGTCGACATCGAGGTGCCAAACAACCCCGTCGATATGGACTCTTGGGGGTCATCAGCCTGTTATCCCCGGCGTACCTTTTATTCGTTGAGCGATGGCCCTTCCACGCGGGACCACCGGATCACTATGACCGACTTTCGTCTCTGCTCGACTTGTCAGTCTCGCAGTCAGGCAGGCTTATGCCATTGCACTCAGCGAACGATTTCCGACCGTTCTGAGCCCACCATCGCGCGCCTCCGTTACTCTTTAGGAGGCGACCGCCCCAGTCAAACTACCCACCATACATTGTCCCGGACCCGGATAACGGGCCGCGGTTAGACATCCATAGTAATAAGGGTGGTATTTCAAGGGTGGCTCCACCTGAGCTGGCGCCCAGGTTTCAAAGCCTACCACCTATCCTACACATGCCACTACGAATGCCAATGTAAAGCTATAGTAAAGGTGCACGGGGTCTTTCCGTCTAACCGCAGGAACCCCGCATCTTCACGGGGAATTCAATTTCACTGAGTCTATGCTGGAGACAGCGGGGAAGTCGTTACGCCATTCGTGCAGGTCGGAACTTACCCGACAAGGAATTTCGCTACCTTAGGACCGTTATAGTTACGGCCGCCGTTTACTGGGGCTTCGATTCAGAGCTTGCACCCCTCCTCTTAACCTTCCAGCACCGGGCAGGCGTCAGACCCTATACGTCGTCTTGCGACTTCGCAGAGCCCTGTGTTTTTGATAAACAGTCGCTACCCCCTGGTCTGTGCCACCCTCCTCTGCTTGCGCAGAAAAGGGTCACGCTTCTTCCGAAGTTACGCGTGCAATTTGCCGAGTTCCTTCAGCATAGTTCTCTCAAGCGCCTTGGTATACTCTACCAGACCACCAGTGTCGGTTTCGGGTACGGTTTATAAGGAGGAGCTATTTCCTGGAACCACGCAGCAGCCCGTTCAATCCGATAAGATTGGACTACCTCAATGATCCGTCACTACCTCCAAGCCCACGAATATTAACGTGGTTCCCATCGACTACGCGTTTCCGCCTCGTCTTAGGGGCCGGCTAACCCTGCTCAGATTAGCTTTAAGCAGGAACCCTTGGTCTTTCGGCGGGGGAGTCTCTCACTCCCCTTACGTTACTCATGTCAGCATTCGCACTTCTGATACCTCCACCACCCCTCACGGGTATGGCTTCATCAGCTTACAGAACGCTCCGCTACCGCTCGTATTGCTACGAACCCTAAGCTTCGGTGTATGGCTTTAGCCCCGTTACATTTTCGGCGCAAAGACCCTTATTTAGACCAGTGAGCTGTTACGCTTTCTTTAAATGATGGCTGCTTCTAAGCCAACATCCTGGTTGTTTTGGGATCCTCACATCCTTTCCCACTTAGCCATAACTTGGGGACCTTAGCTGTAGGTCAGGGTTGTTTCCCTTTTCACGACGGACGTTAGCACCCGCCGTGTGTCTGCCGACTAGTACTCCCAGGTATTCGGAGTTTGGTTAGGTTTGGTAATCCGGTGAGGACCCCTAGCCCCATCCAGTGCTCTACCCCCTGGGGTATTCGGTCGACGCTCTACCTAAATAGATTTCGCGGAGAACCAGCTATTTCCGAGTTTGATTGGCCTTTCACCCCTAGCCACAAGTCATCCCGAACTATTGCAACAGTTATGGGTTCGGTCCTCCAGTAAGTGTTACCTTACCTTCAACCTGCTCATGGCTAGATCACTCGGTTTCGGGTCTAATGCGACGAACTGAACGCCTGTTCAGACTCGCTTTCGCTGCGCCTACACCTAGCGGTTTAAGCTTGCTCGTCACACTAAGTCGCTGACCCATTATACAAAAGGTACGTGGTCACCCAGGACGAACCTTGGGCTTCCACTGTTTGTAGGCAATCGGTTTCAGGTACTCTTTCACTCCCCTTGTCGGGGTGCTTTTCACCTTTCCCTCACGGTACTAGTTCGCTATCGGTCATGCACGAGTACTTAGGCTTGGAGGGTGGTCCCCCCAATTTCAGACAGGATTTCACGTGTCCCGCCTTACTCGAGGACGATGATTTGCATTACGCGTACGGGGCTGTCACCCACTATGGCCCTACTTTCCAGAAGGTTCCGCTTGTCTCATCATCGCCACTGGCCTGGTCCGGGTTCGCTCGCCGCTACTTCCGGAGTCTCGGTTGATGTCCTTTCCTACGGGTACTAGATGTTTCAGTTCCCCGCGTTCGCCACTTTACCCCTATGTATTCAGGGTAAGTTACCTATTATCGATACTTGGAAACCACAGCAGCAGCAGCGCAATCTCGAAGAGATTGTCGCTCCAACGCGATCCCAAAGAGATCGCGCAGGCCTGCTGCTCTGATTTTCCAAGTACCTTAGGTGGGTTTCCCCATTCGGAAATCTACGGATCAAAGGGTATTCGCACCTCCCCGTAGCTTATCGCAGCGTATCACGTCCTTCATCGCCTGTGCATGCCAAGGCATCCACCAATTGCCCTTAAGACACTTGATCGTTCTCATTGCCAATGCCCACCCGCGCAATCCGAAGGATTGTCGCTTCAGCCAAACCCTTGCGGGGTTAGCGTCCGCGCAATTCCGAAGGAATTGTCGCCTGAACCAGATCCTGTGCAGGATCCAATTCGATGTCATTGGCACAAAAAGACCAGCTTCTCGAGATCGGTTCGAGGGTGCGGTTAGGCAGGCCCATCATATGCGGAGATTGAGCGCCTCCCGCGACAAATCACAAACCTTTCGGCTCATGAAGTTCGAACAAATCTTCTCTTTACGAGTGTCAAACAGAACAGGCGGGAAAGCCAGAAAGCTTCCCGCAAATCTTTTTTCGAATGACTTTTTCTCTCCACCTCTACTCGACACCCTTTCTCCCGGAGAAGAAAGATGTGTGGAGCGGACGGGATCGAACCGACGACATCCTGCTTGCAAAGCAGGCGCTCTCCCAGCTGAGCTACGGCCCCTGATTATTTTCCCGATAGATATCGAGGAGATTGGTGGGCCTGGGAGGACTGTGAACCATCCGACCTCACGCTTATCAAGCGCGCGCTCTAACCAACTGAGCTACAAGCCCTAAGACTGCGCCAGCAACCGGCTTTCGCCAACGAGCGCACGTCTCGCAAGGCCAACCGGCCGTCGCCGGCTCGTGCCGCGCCCTCAGCGGAGCGCCAGGCCGAAGGCCGGTACGGCGCGCGAGCGCAAGTCAAAGTCATTCGCGTCGCAAGAAAGAGAAACGAAGGCGGCAGACCCGCTTAAGTGTATGCGCGACGGTCAGAGTGACTCTCTGCCGTCTTGTCCACAGAGAACCGAAAGGCAGAGGGCTCGCCATTTCATCCGAAGATGAGGAACGAGCGTTTCCATTAAGGTTCCTTCCTTAGCGAAAGGAGGTGATCCAGCCGCAGGTTTCCCCTACGGCTACCTTGTTACGACTTCACCCCAGTCGCTGACCCTACCGTGGTCGCCTGCCTCCTTGCGGTTAGCACAGCGCCCTTCGGGTAAAACCAACTCCCATGGTGTGACGGCGGTGTGTACAAGGCCCCGGGAACGTATTCACCGCGGCATGCTGATCCGCGATTACTAGCGATTCCAACTTCATGCACTCGAGTTGCAGAGTGCAATCCGAACTGAGAATGGCTTTTTGGAGATTAGCTCGACCTCGCGGTCTCGCTGCCACTGTCACCACATTGTAGCACGTGTGTACCCGCCGTAAGGGCCATGAGGACTTTGACTCATCCCCACCTTCTCTCGGCTTATCCCGGCAGTCCCCTTAGAGTGCCCCAACTGAATGCTGGCAACTAAGGGCGATGGTTGCGCTCGTTGCGGGACTTAACCCAACATCTCACGACACGAGCTGACGACAGCCATGCAGCACCTGTCACCGGTCCATCCGAACTGAAGGTATCCATCTCTGGAAACCGCTGACGGGATGTCAAGGGCCTGTAAGGTTCTGCGCGTTGCTTCGAATTAAACCACATGCTCCACCGCTTGTGCGGCCCCCGTCATTTCCTTTTGAGTTTTAATCTTGCGACCGACTCCCCAGGCGGAGAGCTTTAATGCGTTTCCAGCTCGCCACCACCGCACAAGTAACTTACGCCGCACCGGCTAAATCCCCATAATAGTTCTACCCGCGCTGGAACACTACCAAGCAGTATCTCAAATCCCACTCTTCCTCCCCACCGCTTTCCCCGCACCTCAACGTCCAGTACACAACCACGACCCGCCAGTCCAGACCCACGCCTTCCGCCCACCTGCGTTCCCTCCGAAATCTACCGAATTTACCACCCTCTACCTCGAATATCCACTCACCATCATCATCGGCACCTCGAATTGCCAACGTACCTTACAAGAGCACTCTCCGGGTTGAGCCCGGGACCCTTCCCTCACACCCTAACAAATTAACACCTCCCCCCCGCCTACCGTGCCCCGCCCCTCCTCCTACCCGCCCCAGTCAACTCCCCTCCGACACAACCCTCACCCCCCTTACCCGTCATTACCCGCGCCGCCTGCTGACACGAATTAGCGGGCTTCTTCTACGGTTACCAGTCAACAATCTTACCTTCACCCCTGAAAAGACGCTTTACAACCCCATAAAGGGCCCTTCATCCCCACATCACGCGGCATGGCACTAGGCCATCATGCTTTCGCCCCAATTGATCCAACCTATCTCCCCACTAGCTGCCACACCCCCCCCCCACCCCCTCCCGTATGCAACTTTGCCGGCCGTCGTCCTCACCGTCCCAATGTCGGCCTGATCAATCCTCTCAGCACCACGCTACTGGATCGTCGCCTTGGTAGCGCACATTCACCCCACCAACTAGCTAATCCAAACGCCGGGCTCACCACAATCTCCGATACAAATCTTTCTCCCAACACGAAAGACGTACTCACGGTATTAGCCATCCCAGATTCCCCGAACCTTGTTCCACGTAGACGATGCCGACTAGCCCATTCCCACGCGTTTACTCACACGCCCTGCCGCCATACCTCTTGCGAGGCCGCACTCGACTTGCATGTGTTAACCTGCACCCCAGCGTTCGTCATGAAACCCCCGCATCAAACCTCTCACATTTTGAAACTTTGATTCGGCCTTTAATCGGTACAACGCTTCGAATTGCACCAGAACCACTTCACACCTAGCCACACCCACTCTCCTCTGCCTCGGCGCTCACAGACTTATATCCCCTCCCCCAACACACCCGTGTCCCCGCCCCACACCAGTCCTCTCCTCTCCCGACAACATCATCAACCCAATGGCCGGGACTAACGAACTTTTCAGCAGGACTCTGGCCCGTCCCACTTTCCTCCATTTCCTCTTCCAATAACTACATCCAATTTTCAAAGAACGACACCGCATGCGCCCCAAGTGATGTCGTTGCCCTGCTACGCATTATGGCTCCGGGTCGCCCGTCCAGACCCTGCTGTCGCTCATACGCGGCTTTCTCTTGATTTCCCAAAGGGCCAGCTTAGAAGCACCAAAACCTTCTTCGTCCCCGCCAGCGGTCGCGCGCCGCCCCTCGGTGGTAGAGCAGCCCGTAAATATCAAGCTCCGCGCCACCAACAACGCAACCCTCGTCAACCAGCCCAGATCACCCCCTTTTCTTTACGGGGATTCTCTCTTGGAGACATCCTCGGCGACGGCCCCCGAAATTCGTGATTGCGCTCTCGCCCCGATTCGGCCGAGCGCCGCGTTTCTGGATTGACACGAATCTCGATCCTATAATGCACAAACGAACCCATCCCCTCATTTCGCGGCCCCCGGACATGTGCCACTCCGCCCGAAACAAATCGCTATGCTCGCCGCTTGCGCGAAACGTGCAGGCGCACCCCGTGCCGCCCGCCTAGACGACGGCTCTCAGAGCCGTTCGTCAAGCATATCTCCCCTGAAAAGCGTTTCGCTCGCGGCCCGTTGCGTCAAAGATCGCCCCCCAAAACTCAGCACTCCGCCCTAACCCTCCGCAAACCGCGAACGTGCAAATGTCGACGGCCGCCGCACGGTCAACCTGTGACATTCCCGCAGCCCCGCAGCAATGATCAACCCGCCTCGGTCCCCCCCGCCTGAGGACCACGGGCGACCAAGGCCGAGACAATGTCGCGGATATCCCACAACGCGAACACTTCCCAGGGCCGCGATCCGTCGGTCTCGTGACGCCACACGTTCGCATGTCCGTCTAGAAGCTGCTCCAGCTCGGCTTCGCTACCTGGGTGGAAGACGATCCGAATACTCCATCCCCTAACTTGGCCTTTCGCCTCGCGTCTCGCGCGAATGAAAAGCGCGCGCACACAAAAATCCAGAATCGGCGGAAAAGACCCGCTGTCGAGGCGCGACTGCCCCCTTCGCAGGCGAATCCCGCTGAAGCCTCGGCCAGGCGCGCCCGACTACGGGCTCACGCCCTCCAGAAATCCACTCGAACCATCGCTGGCATCTGCTTTGCCCTACCGCGCCTGATCATACTGCCAGCTGCTACTACCTGCATGACCACAGCTCTCGTACAGTGGACTCATCCACAGATCCGTACTGTATAAGCAGGACATGGCAGCCTCCCCTGGAAAAAAAATATGGGATCCAGGATCACCCAACCCCCCGCCCACGTCAGCCCAATTGTCAGCAATCAGTATGTCACATTACATTGCCGAAATCCTTAGGCTGATAAACTCTTACCACGCTCAACACAGCACAACGTTGCCCCAAGAAGCAATTCGTCCCCTGAGAGAAAAATCGCCCGCGCCCCTACTTCCGGCCGCGACTGGGACCCCCGCAAATGTCGCCTCATCGACATGCGACTCGCCAGAGCCGCGACTGCGGAGCAACTCGGGGGGTGGGACCGCTGCACCGTGTCGATGCCCCCCCCCCACGAGCGTCCGTCATCTCTTTTGCCTCCCGCGCTCGTTGTGTGCTTATCCCGGCCCAACCTCCGTCTCGCTGACCCCAAAGCGTAAAAACCGCCCGCGGCTTGGGCACCTGAGCTATACTCTACTGGTCACTGCCGCGACTCTCTATATTCTTTTTGTCGCCGTGCGTTGAGGGGCAAGACTCCGCGATGCCCACCAGGCGGTGCACATCCCCAAAAACCATACACGCCCTGCCTAGCCCTTGGTACCTGACGGGCTTCTTATTCCTACCAGACATTCTTTGGTCTCCGCGGAGTAGAGGCTTTACATACTTTCGTCCATCTACCGTCCCCTTTATCTGTCCGGCTGCCCCTGTCGGCTATCGCTCCCTTGCGTGCGCGTCCCTTGAGGCGGATTCAAATCGCAAGGACCAAACCAACGCACCCGGTGCCCCGGACTACCAAAAACAGCCCGTAGCCTATGGCCGGCCTAGTTTTTTATATTTAGGTTGCATGCGCGGACCGGATTTGAACCCTGTGACCCTCCTCAGGTATTAGCCTGACCGAGCCCTACCCAATGGCAAAACTGCATCCCACCCGCGTCCAAACCGTTGGTGTGTGGCCCCGTAAAGCCGCCTGGACCCTACACGATAGTGGTATATGGCTCTGCCAACATGAACAGCACGCGTCCGCTTTGCGTCGCCCCCGAGATTCCCCGTGGGCGCGACCCTGTTACATAAAGAGTCAGAATTATCACGTGCGTTTATGCAGTGGCAGAACAAACCTGCGCAGCGACCTACTCTCCCGCGCTTGAGACGAAGTCTCCCAATCAGCCGCCTGTGGCGTTTCACGCGCCGCGCAGCTTATCGCGGACATGGGATCTCGGTGCAGCCCGCCTCCCGCGCCATAACCACTAAGCGTCGGCAAACCCCTGCGCCACGCTTGTGCTCACTGCGTGTGACGAAGCCTTCTCCCTTCGACACAGCCGTTGAAATAGCTAGCGTGGCGAAGTACCAATGAGGGGTTTCCCTACTCATGCTTTCTCGGCAGCCCATGTTCGCTGGTCTTCATGTGTGCCATTTTAACAGTTCTTTTCCTGGATCCATGACGCCATCTTCGACGCGTGCGAAGCCTTCGCAAAAAGGTCTCCGACCCGACCCGTCGTCGCTTGTGCGCCGCACCACACCGTACACGCCACACGCCGCAGGGCGGACACCAGCGGTGTTAGTGAGAACATCAACCCAATTTGACCTTCGTCAAATGGGCATAAGGAAGGAGAACCGATCAAGCCGCCATCGAAATATTACGATAACACCGCGTCACCGCCTTCAAAAGTCGTTTGGCACACTGTGCCTTCTTACCACCCCCCGGCCTCATCACCGTAGGTCGTCCACCTTATCTCCCACGCGTTCTCAGGAATCACTCGTTTTTACAGGGGGTGTTTCCCCGCTTAGACTGCCCTCAGAACGGTTATCCCGTCCGGCTATAGCTACCCCACTGCACCATTCATGCGCGCTGGCCGTTCCCCCACCAACAACGGTCCACCAGAGACATCCCGTCCACCAATCCACCCGTCCTCCCTCGTAACTACTCGGCACGATCCCTTTTTCATATTCCTACAAACACACCCCCACCGCAGATAGGGACGCGAACTGTCGTCACGACGTTTTCTGAAACCCAACATCACTGCCCAATCACCGCGCTTTAAATGGCGAACAGCCATACCTTGGAGCCCCTTGCTTCACAGCCCCCCCCCAGGATTGGCGATGACTGAACAAAACCCCCCCTACAGACATCGCGAGGCGCCCAAACACCCCGTCGACTATGGACCTCTTGGTGGTCATCACCTGTATCCCCGGCGTACCCTATTTATTCGTTTAGCGTGTTTGCCCTTGCCACGACGGAGACCACCGGATCACTATGGACCCGCAAACTTTCGCGTCCTCTGCCCTCGACTTGTCAGTCTCGCAGTCAGGCAGCTTCTTGCATTGCCCTCTAGCGAACGTGAATGTCCCCCCGTGACCCGCGCTTTCTGAACAGCCCCACCATCCGCGCCCCGCCCTCCCGTTACTGTTTAGGGAGGCGACGTACCGCCCAGTCAACTCACCCACCATACACTGTCCCCGTGAACCGGATAACGGCCGACCGGTTCCAGACATCCAATCCAAGTCAATAAAG
>NZ_JBHUGY010000064.1:0-202009 GCF_042682105.1 Mesorhizobium calcicola | reverse complement strand
TCGAAGATCGGCACGTTGTTGAACAGCTTGGTGATGAATTCCTTCACCTTGGCGTCGTCGCCCTTGAAGGCTTCCTTGGCGTAGGCGGTGGCCGCCAGATAGGTGTAGCGCGCATTGCCCGAAGTTTTCGGGTTGGGGAAGATCACCTGCACGTCGTCGCGCACCAGATCGTTCCAGTCCTTGATGTGCTTGGGATTGCCGGCGCGCACCAGGAAGGACGGCAGCGAATAGAAGGGCGAGGCGTTGTCGGGAAAATCCTTCTGCCAGTCGGCCGAAACGAGGCCCTTCTTGACCAGGAAGTCGATGTCGGTGACCTGGTTGAAGGTGACGACATCGGCGCCAAGGCCCTCGGCGATGGCGCGTGCCTGCGCCGAGGTGCCGGCATGCGACTGATCGACGGTGACGCCGGGATGCTGGGCGATGAAGGCCTTGTTGACCTGGACGAACAGTTCGCGGCCGACATCATAGGAAGCGTTGAGCAGTTTGTCGGCCGACCAGGCTTGGGAGGTTGCCAGGAAGAGGCCGGCGACGGTGGCGACGCCAAGGAAAAAAGTCGCTTCATGAAAAGACTCCGATGCAATGCGTTTGTGATCGGACCATAGCCGTGGCGCATGATGCGCGACGAGGCATAGGTTCAGGGCTTGACCCCCGTTGCTGGAAAACCGTTGCTGAAACAAACGGCTCGTAGTTTTTTCTTCAAGTAGGTCTCTTTTGATGGCCTTCGGAAGCCGGTTCTCCTCGGCACCTCACTGGCTAGATTATAAATAGATACACATTGTGTATGCGGAGTGTTATGGTGGGGAAGGAGTCCTCCATGACAAAGACCACACCCGAGACCCACGCCAAGCCTGTCAATCTGCGCATCCGAGAGGATGTGCGCATGCTGATTGACCGCGCCGCTAAAATACGCGGGAAGACTCGGTCCGACTTCATGATCGATGCTGCGTACCGGGCGGCCGAAGATACGCTCCTCGACCAGGCCTTGATCAAGGTGGATCCCGAGAGCTACCGGCATTATCTCGACATCCTTGATGGACCGCCGAGCGGTGAAGGTTTTGCACGCCTTATGAACGTGCCCAAGCCATGGCAGGGCTGATGCTATCGGCGCCCCGCGCCGCTGGCCGAAAACCACGATGTCGAACTTTTCCAAAAACGGGACGGAAAGTCTCGACCAGTGGCTTCGCCTCAGGGCGCGGGCCAACCAAGTCAGCGGCGCGTCGCGTACTTATGTGGTGGCGGAAGGCGCGCGCGTCGTCGGTTACTACTGTCTCTCTTCGGGCGGGCTTGATCTCGTGGAAGCGCCCGGCGCCATCGTCGCAACATGCCAGATCCCATTCCGATGGTCATGCTCGGGCGCCTCGCCGTGGATGCTGGTTGGCAGGGAAGGGACTAGGCGCGGCGCTGTTGCAAGACGCCGTACTGCGCGCCGGTCAATCTGCCGGCGGAAGGCGGAGGACGCGGCAAGATCGGCAGCCGCAGCCCTCTATCACTGCCGCTTCTCTCTCAGATGTCCTGATTGGAGCCTTCGCCATAGCCGCTCATATGCCCTCAGCCAAGCCACGAGATAGGCCGCGGCCGAAGCCACGGTCAAGACCCCGCGACAGCAATATGAGGGCCGGCCTCAGCGGGTCGAGGTGAACGACAAGGGCAAGTTCGCCCAGCACAACCGCTGCCAGCACGATCTGGATGGCGGTGTTGGCCTTCGACACGAAAAGCGGCTTCATCTCGACCGGGTGGGCCATGACGGAGGACAACAGAACCGCGCAGACGATCAGCGCATCGCGCGACACCATGGTGACGACAAGCCACAGCGGCAATTGCCCGATGAAGCCCATGACGACGAACACGGAAACCAGCAGCAGCTTGTCGGCCATCGGGTCGAGATAGGCGCCGAGCCTGGACTGCTGGTCGAAACGGCGGGCGATGAAGCCGTCGACGCCGTCGGAAATGCCGGCAACGAGGAACCCGGCAAAGGCCCAGTCCCAGCGCGCCCTGCAGCATCGCCAGCACCACTGCTGGCACCAGAACAAGGCGCAGGATGGTGATCAGGTTGGGGATGGTCAAATGCGTGCCTGCCGGGTTGCTTGCTGATACATGATGGAGACGTAGGACCGGCGCAAGGGAGAGGCTGCCATTCTCTCGACGTGGGCGAGATTGGCGGTTTCAGCACCTGCTCCCCACGCTTTTATCAGGGGGCAAAACTCCTGCATCCCTTCCGTTATCCTTGCGGACCGAAACCGTTCATGCGAAGAGCCCGCAAACGAGCAGGAAAATTGCGATGAGCAAGCGCGAAACAGGCCAGCCCAAAACGGGCAAGCGCAAGAACGGGCTCACCTATGCCGAGGCCGGCGTCGACATCGATGCCGGCAATCTGATGGTCGAGAAGATCAAGCCGCTGGTGCGCGCCACGCGCAGGCCGGGGGCCGATGGCGAGATCGGCGGCTTTGGTGGCCTGTTCGACCTCAAGGCGGCCGGCTTCACCGATCCGGTGCTGGTGGCCGCCAATGACGGCGTCGGCACCAAGCTCAAGATCGCCATCGATGCCGGCAAGCACGACACGATCGGCATCGATCTCGTCGCCCATGTGCGTCAACGACATCGTCGTGCAAGGTGCTGAACCGCTGTTCTTCCTCGACTATTTCGCCACCGGCAAGCTCGATCCGGACCAGGGCGCCGCGATCGTCGGCGGCATTGCCGAGGGCTGCCGGCAGGCCGGCTGCGCGCTGATCGGCGGCGAGACGGCGGAAATGCCCGGCATGTATCACGACAACGACTACGACCTGGCCGGCTTCGCGGTGGGCGCGGCCGAACGCGGGCAACTGCTGCCCACCGACGATATCGTCGAGGGCGACGTGCTGCTTGGGCTCGCCTCCTCGGGCCTGCATTCGAATGGTTTCTCGCTGGTGCGCCGCATCGTCGCCGTCAGCGGCCTGGCGTGGGGCGATCCGGCGCCGTTCAACGACGAGGCGACTCTGGCCGAGGCACTGCTCGAGCCGACCCGCATCTACGTCAAATCGATCCTCAAGGCCATTCGCAACACGCATGGCATCAAGGCGCTTGCCCACATCACCGGCGGCGGCTTCCCGGAAAACATTCCGCGCGTGCTACCCAAGGATTTTTCGGCCGAACTCGACCTCGAGGCGATCGACGTCCCCGCGGTGTTCTCGTGGCTGGCCAAGACCGGCGGCGTGGCGCCGGAAGAGATGATGCGCACCTTCAATTGCGGCATCGGCATGATTTTGGCGGTCGCTTCCGGCCAGGCGGCGCAGGTCGCCGCCGTCTTGCAGGAAGCCGGCGAAACGGTGACGCCGATCGGCCGCATCGTGCCGCGCCGCAATGCCGGCGTCATCTATCGGGGCTCGATCGGCCTATGAGCGCGCAGAGAAAACGCACCGTCGTCCTGATCTCGGGACGCGGCTCCAACATGACCGCGCTGATCGCGGCGGCCAGCGACCCGGCCTTCCCGGCCGAGATCGTCGGCGTCATTTCCGACAGGGCGGACGCCGCGGGCCTCGGCATCGCCAAGGCGCGCGGCATCGCCACCCAGGTCATTCCCCGTGGCGACCACGGCAGCAAGCAGGCGCACGACGCCGCGATCGACACGGCGCTTGCGGCATTCAATGCCGAGATCGTCGCGCTGGCCGGCTATATGCGCATCCTCACCCCCGGCTTTGTCCAGAAGTGGCAGGGCCGCATGATCAACATCCACCCTGCCCTGCTGCCGGCGTTCAAGGGGCTCGACACCCATGTGCGCGCGCTGGCCGCCGGCATGCGCATCCATGGCTGCACGGTGCATTTCGTCACGTCCGAGATGGATGACGGCCCGATCATCGCGCAGGCGGCCGTGCCGGTGATGGTCGGCGACAATGCGGATGCGCTGGCTGCCCGTGTGCTGAAGGCCGAGCACCGGCTCTATCCGCTGGCGCTGGGGCTGGTCGCCGAAGGCAAGGCGCGCATGGAGGCCGGCCGCACGGTGCTTGCCCACTTCGCCGACGATGCCGACAACGCCACCTCGGTGGTGATGGCGCCCGACCCGCTGCGCGAGGAAGCCGACCTCGAGCAGTTGGCGCGCATCACGCCTTAGGTCCGGCTCGGTCAGCACTTGAACGATTGGCGCTATCGGGCAATCTGGTGGCGAGGATCGGACGGAGTAAACGAGTCTGCGGTTGCCGCGTACTTTCCCGACTTATGAATGACGCTTCCAAACCCATCGGCGATTGGCAGCAGCCGAATTATTGAGTTCTGACCCTAACAGCGGTAGCATCTATTGCCACCCTTCGTTCAAGGAGACGGTTCGATTGAGACGGTCGAGGAAGTCAGCTTTGCAGGATTGCCTCAGCCGCCTAGCGATGGGGAGGTGGAGAGGCTTCGATTGGCATGGTTGGAAGGGCTGGCCAGCGGCCCGTCCGCTACTTTAGATATCGACAACATTAAGCGCAAAGCACGCGCCGACTGGGCAGCAACCGTGGTCCCGAACAAAGCCAATGAGGCAACTGCTTCTCCTGCGCCACGCAAAATCGAGCTGGGGCGATCCTGGTCTCGCTGATTTCGACCGGCCGCTCGCCGGACGCGGATTGAAGGCGGCCCGATTGATGGGGCGCGAGCTTGCGGCGCGCGACTGGCTGCCGGACCTGGCACTGGTGTCGGCGGCGCTGCGATCCCGCGACACCTGGCGGCTGGTGGCGGCGGAACTGCCTGCGCATCCCCGGGTCGCGTTCGCCAATGCGCTCTATGACGCTTCGGCAGCGGATATTCTGAGC
The DNA here is from genome assembly GCF_042682105.1 of Mesorhizobium calcicola. NCBI lineage: Bacteria > Pseudomonadati > Pseudomonadota > Alphaproteobacteria > Hyphomicrobiales > Phyllobacteriaceae > Mesorhizobium > Mesorhizobium calcicola. The sequence continues at coordinate 197,249 of NZ_JBHUGY010000064.1, read as the reverse complement.
CAGATACGTCAGGCCAGTGCTTCGGGCGGCAGCTTGCTGGTGGTCGGTCACAATCCGGGCCTGGAAGATCTGGCGAACCAGCTTGCCGCGCCGGAGTCGGAGGCCAAGGCGCGCAAGAGGCTCGAGGAAAAGTTCCCAACTGCCGCCCTTGCGCGCTTCGTTTTCGAGGGAGATTGGTCCGGCCTGTCCTCGGCCCGGCTGACTCATTGTCTGTGGCCGAGGGATTTAGCCTAGAATCCAATGCCGGACAGGTGCGGCTGTTCAGACCCGCCGCACAGCCGCGGACATTAATTGCCCCAGATGCCCTGGCCGGGTTCGGGCCAGTCGGTGGTGGCTTTCGTCTTGGGATCGGCAGCCTTGTACCCAGCCATGTCCGTGTTGTAGACCGCGCCAGTGACGGCATGATCGACGTTGGCAACGGGGGCAACCGTCTGGCTGGCGTTGTTGGAGCCATAGTGGTCGCTGCCGGCAAAAGCGCTGCCCGTGGCAACGACGATGGCGGCGGCGGCGAGAGCAATCCTGTTCATGTTCAAGTCTCCTGGTTCTTCCGTTAGGCGGCGTCTTGGGAGGACGGTTCCGCTAACGACAAGACCCCAGTCAGTTCGGCTTTATTCCTGGACACTGAACTTTTTTGCCGACTGCGAAGATCGGCTCGCCCGGCGCACGCGGTAGCTGGTGGCTATCCTTGTGCGCAAAAAACAAGAGCGGCGGGCCAAGCCCACCGCTCTTTGTAATCAAGGCCTGTGCCGTGGATCAGTGGCCCCAGATGCCCTGGCCAGACTGAGCCGGCACGTTGGCATTGGCGTCAGCCTGTGCCTTTTCGGACTTCAGGATCGATCTAGTGTGCGTGGTGTCGATGTTCGAAACCGAGTGGCTGGCAACCGGCTGGTTGACGTTGTTGGAACCGTAGTTGTCGCTGCCGGCATAGGCGGTGCCCGTGGCAACGAGGATGGCGGCGGCGGTGAGTGCGATCTTGGTCATTTCAAGTACTCCTGAATTCAAGCTTGGGTTGATATCGGCGGTCGCGATTAGCGGCCGAAGAGGTTGCGGTCAGCGCCCTGCGAAGCGGGGACCTGGACGGTCGAGTTCGACTTCGAGATCGAAGCAGTGACCGAATGGTCGACAGTGGCGGCGGGCTGATTGGCCGAGCCGTAGTTGTCGCTGCCGGCAAAAGCAGTGCCCGTGGCGACGAGGATGGCGGCGGCGGTAAGAGCGATCTTGGTCATTTTATTTACTCCAGTATGTCTTTGTTCGGTCCGTCTGGTGGCGTGCCCTTGGGAGGAATTTCGCGTCGCTTGGACCACCCCGAGATGGGTTCGTGCTGCCGTGGATACCAATCACGAAGATGTTCCTCCGCGACCCGAATCCAGACCTTGAAATCCGGCTAATGGCTTCGGCGGTCACAATTTTATTGTTTTATATCATACTGTTAGTAAAAACCCGTTGCCGCATGACGCGGCCATTCACTGAGCCGGCGTTCACCAGCGTTGCACGGTCCGTCAACAGAAAACGAACCGATCGGTTCGATTTCCGTTGTTCGACGGATCCGGGCGTTCTTTTTCAGACCGTCGAACGGTACGAATTGGGTGGGTCCAATGTCCGTCAGGACGATAGCTCGGCTCCATTTTGCCTTGGGACACGTCGGCCACGTTTGCCTTGCCGATGGATCGATATTATCGCTTGTGCACGATCATCAATCGGACGCAACCTCGCCGCGCCCGTCGAAGAACAGATGGAATTCCGGTGACCAGCTTCCCAGGACAGCGATAGACATGCGGCTGCTGCTCGTCGAAGACAATCGCGAACTGGCCGACTGGCTGGGCAAGACCCTGCGTCAGGCGAACTATGTCGTCGACGTCGTCCATGACGGCGAGGATGTCGAGCACGCGCTGGCCGCCGGCGGCCACGCGCTTGTCATCCTCGACCTGGCATTGCCGCGCATGGGCGGCCTGGAAGTGCTGCGGATGCTGCGGGCGCGCGGCAACAGGGTGCCGGTGATCGTGCTGACCGCCAATGCCAGTCTCGACGGCCGGGTCAAAGGCCTCAATGAAGGCGCCGACGACTATCTGGCCAAGCCCTTCCAGATCGAGGAACTGGAGGCGCGCATCCGCGTGCAGTTGCGCCGTGCCAATGACCGCACCGCGCCTGTCGTTGCATGCGGCGATCTCGTCTTCGACACCAACACGCGACTGTTTTCGCTGGCCGGCGAAACGCTGGCGCTGACACCGCGCGAGCACGCGGTGCTCGAACAACTGATGGTCAAGGCCGGACGCACGGTGAGCAAGGCGGCACTGTCGGCGGCGATATACGATTTCGAGACCGATGCCGACCCCAGCGCCATCGAGATCTATGTGCATCGTGTGCGCAAGAAGCTCGAAGGATCGCGCGTCCAGATCGCCACCTTGCGTGGCCTCGGCTATCTCTTGCGCCATGAGGACTAAAAGCCTTCGCCTGCAGCTTCTCGCCTGGGTGGTGCTGCCGCTTGCCGGGCTTGCCACCATCAATCTACTGACCAGCCATCGCAGTGCTCTGGCGACCGCCGACCTGGTCACCGACCGCATGCTGTTGGGTTCGGCACGGACCATTGCCGAGCAGGTCGCTATGACCGATGGTGTGCTCGACGCCACTGTTCCCCCGGCGGCGCTCGAAATGTTCGACACCGGTGACCGCGACAGCGTTTACTACCATGTCAAGACGGCGGGCGGGCGGCTGCTGACCGGCTATCCCGACTTGCCAGAGGCGCCGAGGCACCCCGGCACCGAGGCGGCTTATCGCGACCATTGGCTGCGGCTGCTGACATTCAGTCATGCGGTGGTCGGCGCCGGTGCTGATTCACCCATAACAGTCACCGTTGGCGTCACGCTTGCCGGCCACGACGCGATGGTGAAACGGCTGTGGCTGAGCGCCTTTGCCCAGCAACTGGCGCTCGTCGCGATTGCCGGCGTGTTCGTTCTGCTCGGCTTGCGCCGCGGCCTGGCGCCATTGATCCGGCTGCGCGACGCGGTGCGCTCGCCAAGCCGCAGCGACCTCGATCCCGTCGACGTGCCAGGCGCACAAAACGAGATCCGGCCGCTGATCGACGCGCTGAACGCCTATATGGAGCGGGTGCGGGCGCAGATGGCAGCGCAGCGCCGCTTCATCGCCAATGCGGCGCATCAGTTGCGCACGCCGCTGGCGTTGCTGTCGACACAGGCGAGCTATGCGCTTCGCGAAAGTAAACCCGATGCCCGCCAGGAGGCACTGGTGGCGCTGCAGGCGAGTTCCGGCCGTCTGGCGCGGCTGGCCGAACAGCTCCTGACGCTGTCGCGCGCCGAGCCGGGCAGCCGGCGGCCACGCGCCGACCGCGTCGACCTGACCGAAGCCGCCCGCCATGTGCTGGAAACGCATGCGCCGACAGCAATTGGCCGCAACATCGATCTCGGCCTCGAGGAGGCCGGACCTGTGCCGGTCATCGGCGACGGCACCATGCTGCGCGAGATGATCGTCAACCTGGTCGACAATGCGCTGCGCTACTCGATATCAGGCGGCAGCGTCACGGTGAGGTTGACCGCCGTCGATGGCGAGGCCGTGTTGACGGTCGCCGACGACGGGCCCGGCATCCCGGCGGACGAGCGGGATCATGTTTTCGAGCGCTTCTACCGCATTGCCGGCTCGACCGAGGAAGGCAGCGGGCTCGGCCTCGCCATCGTGCGTGAGGTCGTCGAAAATACCGGCGGCCGCGTCGTCCTTTCCGATGGCGCGGCCGGAGGGCTGGTGGTCGAGGTAAGGTTGCCGCTCGCGGGCGACTAGAGCATGACCTTGTCCGAAAACCGGCTCCCACTTTTCGGGATCATGCTCCTATTTGATTGGGCATGATCTTGTCCGAAAACCGGCTTCCACTTTTCGGGATCATGCTCCCGCTTACTGCGTTTCGTGAAGCGGTTGAGGACGCCATTTTGCCAGGCGGTTCTCGACCATCGTCATCAGATATTCGGCACCGAGCGCGACCACCATGACGATGACGATCGCCGCGTACATCCCGGCAGCGTCGAACGATCCCTTGGCTATGTTTATCAGCAAGCCGATGCCGTAACGCGAGCCGACAAATTCGCCCACGATCGCTCCGATGATGGCAAAGCCGAAGCTGACATGCAGGCTGGCGAATATCCAGCTCATCGCCGACGGGACGATTACCGAGCGGGTCAATTGCCAGTCGGACGCGCCGAGGATGCGGGCGTTGGCTATCATTGCCCTGTCGGCTTCCCGAACGCCCTGGAATGCATTGTGGAACACGACGAAGAACACCATCACGAAGGCAAGCGCCACTTTCGACGCCAGGCCGAGGCCGAGGATCATGATGAAGATCGGCGCCAGGACCACGCGTGGAATGGAATTGATCACCTTGATGTAGATCGAGAAGATATCGGCGGCCATCCGGTTACGGCCGAGCGCGACGCCGATGATGATACCGGCAACCGAGCCGGTCACAAAGCCGATGACCGATTCCTCCATGGTGACATAGAGGTGGTACCACAGCGGCCCCTCGGACGTTCCTTCAGTCGTCCATTCGTACAGCCGCTGCGCGATCGCGCTCGGCATCGCGTAGAAGAACGGATCGATCCAAGCTTGACGCGCGGCGACTTCCCATAAGCCAAGAAAGGCGACCAGAATGCCGACCCGCCAGAATATCACGGTGCGGTGGCGGTGCCGTGCCGCCTTCGCGGCGGCCGCCTCGATTTCCGCGTCCGAGGTGCCTGGCTTGAAAACTCCTGTGCTGATGTCGATGGCAGCATCGGTCATGGCGTTCCTCCTCAGGCCGCAGCGCGCGCATAGCTGGTTTCGACCTCTTCCTTGAGGTCGGCCCAGATCGTGCGCGAGTAGTTTATGAAGCTCTGCTCGTAGCGGATATCGGCGACCACGCGCGGGCGCGGCAGGTCGATGGTGTAGACCGACTTTACGGTGGCCGGCCCGGCGGTCAGGACATAGACCTTGTCGGCCAGTGCAATCGCCTCCTCAAGATCATGCGTGACGAAGACCACGGAAGCCTTTGCCTCAGACCACAGGCGCAGCAGTTCCTCATGCATCAGGACGCGTGTCTGCACGTCAAGCGCCGAAAACGGCTCGTCCATGAGAAGGATCTCCGGGCCGTTTATGAAAGTCTGGGCCAACGCCACACGTTTGCGCATGCCGCCGGAGAGCTGATGTGGATAGTGTTGCTCGAAACGCGACAAGCCGACCCGGGCAAGCCAGTCACGTGCCGCAGCCATGGCATCCGCCTTCGCCCTGCCACGAAAGAGCGGGCCGGCCATCACGTTCTCGATCACGGTTCGCCAGGGAAACAAGGCGTCACTTTGGAAAACAAAGCCGATGCGCGGGTCTATTCCCTTGACCGGCGCGCCCATGACACGAACCTCGCCGGCACTTGGGCTTGCCAGCCCCGTGACAAGGTTGAGGGTAGTGGATTTTCCGCAACCGGTCGGACCGACAACGGCGGCGAATTCACCGCGCTCGACGGTCATGGTGAAATCGCGCAGTGCCGTCAGCGATTTGCCGGTGGGTGAGAGGAACCGCCGGCTGACATTGATCAGTTCAATCGCCGGTGCATTTTTTTCAATAGCCATGGTGGAACTCCTGGATACGAACAGACGCCCGCCGTCGGCCCAAGGCCGCCGGACGTGAAAAACTGACGGGTACCGACGCGATGCCGTTCATCGCGCCGGTACTGTCTGCTACTTGGCGTTCTTGACGAATTCCGAGGTGTAGGTCTTGGCAAGGTCGATCTGCTTGCCCTGCAGTTCCTTCTTGAAGGCTGAAAGAACCGTCAGCACCGTCTCAGGTCCACCTTCAGGCATGATCCCGTCGGGGGTGAACATTGCCTTGCCGGCATCGAGGGCTTTCACGTAGCCTTCCTTGTCGCCGACATAATAGTCCTTCGGCATCTTGTCGGCGATCTCGGCGCCGCTATGCGTGTTGATGAATTTCTGCGTCTTGACGAAGGCATTAGCCAACTTCTGCACGATGTCCTTGTGCGCTTCGACCCAATCGGTCTGCATATAGAGGGAGGCGGCCGGGTAGGTGCCGCCGAGAGCAGCCTTGGTGCCTTCCATTGTGCGCATGTCGATGAGAACGGAAGCTTCGCCGGTCTTCAGGAGCCGGGTGATCGTCGGCTCCGTCGTCATACCTGCCTGGATCTTGTCCTGCTGCATAGCGGCGATGAAGGTGGTGCCGGCGCCGACCGGAACCGAGGTGAAGTCACCGAGCTTCAAACCGTTCTTGACGGCGAGATATTCCGTAAGAAAGTTCGTCGATGAGCCTAGACCGGTCACGCCCAGGCTCATGCCCTTGAAGTCGGCGGGTGATTTGATCTCGGGATGTTTCGTCGAAACAAGCTCAACCTCGCCCGGCGCCTGGCTGAACTGGACGACGGATTCGACGAATTTGCCTTTCGCCTGCAGATCGATGCAGTGATCGTAGAAGCCGACAACTCCTTGCACGGCACCAGCGAGCATTTCGTTTTCGGCATCGACGCCGGCCGGTTCATTCAGCAGTTCGACGTCGAGACCCTCGTCCTTGAAGTAACCGAGCGCTTCCGTCAGCTTGGCGGGAAGATAGATCTGTTTCTCATAGCCGCCGACCATGATGGAAACTTTGTCGGCGGCGCGCGCGGACGGCGCGGACAAGGCCATGGTGGCGACGAGTGCGGTGGTGGCGGCTGAATCGAGCAGAATTCGCGCGAGCGACATGGCCTCTTCCCTTTGTTCGTTTCCCGCGCCCCTCTCTCTCCCATCGCTTTTGCGACAAATATGGGGCGCTCGCCAAGACTTATGGCACCAACCTTTCATCCAGCTTTCAACGCCGCCCCCGAAAGTCGCCGCAAACCTTACGGATCGGTAAGCTGATGCTGACCGCCCGTGCTCACCTCGCCGGAGTGCTCAGTCCCAGCACGTCGCGCATGTCATATTCACCAGGCGGACGCCCCGCCACCCAGAGGGCGGCGGCAATGGCGCCACGGGCGAACATGATGCGGTCGCAGGCCGAATGCGACAAGGTGACAAGCTCGCCCTCGGCGCAAAAGCTGACGCCGTGCTCGCCAACGATGCCTCCACCCCGCATCACCGCAAAGCCGATCTCGCCTGCCGGACGCGGGCCGGTGACGCCGTCGCGGACGCGCCTTGCGACCGTGTCGAGCTCGGTGCCACGCCCGCCGGCCGCGGCCTGTCCGAGCATCAGCGCCGTCCCGGACGGCGCATCGATCTTGTGGCGATGATGCGCCTCGACAATCTCGACATCCCACTCGTTGGGATCGAGCGCTCTCGCCGCGTCTTCGACCAATCCGATCAGCATGTTGAGCCCGAGCGAAAAGCTGCCGGAGCGGACGATCGCGATGGTTTTCGCGGCATCGGCGATGGTTGCCAACCCAGCGGCGTCGAAGCCTGTCGATCCAATCACCAGGGCTGGCCCACCACGGTCGGCGCAAAACCTTGCCAGGTCAGCCGAAGCAGCCGGCGTGGTGAAATCGATCACCACGTCAGCCAAGGTAACCGCCTCGTCGCGGCTCACCAGCCCGTCGCCGACAATGCCCGGCCGGTGGAAGCGGGCGGCGAGCGCCAGTCGCGCATCGGCCTCAACGGCAACGGCCTCCGCCATCTGGCGACCCATGCGGCCCAGCGCACCCGCGATGGCGATCCTGACCGGTGGTTGGGGCATGGTGCTATCTCGCGGCTATTTCCACATGCCGCGCATGCGCGCGCCGATGTCGACGCGCACCTCCGGCCGGGGCGCCCTGCTTTGTGCCGCCTGCGCGGTCGGCCACGAGACCTGCTGGAAGGCAGCGAGGATCGAAGCCGGGATGAAGCGGGTGCGCGAGGCATAGAGGTGTCGGTCGCCGCGCGCCGCCTGGCCATGCGGAAAGAAGCGCTGCGGCATGACAAGGTTCAGGCTGTCCTTGGCCCGTGTCATCGCCACGTAGAGCAGCCGGCGCTCCTCCTCGATGTCCTCCTTGGTGCCAACGCCGAGATCGGCGGGAATGCACCCGTCGACCGTGTTGAGCACGAAGACATTCTTCCATTCCTGGCCCTTGGCCGAATGGATGGTCGACAGGATCAGATAATCCTCGTCGCGGTGCGGCGGTCCGGCCTGGTCGCTGGTGGCGTCCGGCGGGTCAAGCGTCAGCTCAGTGAGGAAGCGTTCGCGCGAGGCATAGCCCGAGCCGATCTGCTCGAGCTGCAAAAGGTCGGCCCGGCGCGTGGTCGCGTCCTCGTGGATGCGCTCCAGATGCGGCTCGTACCAGAGCCTGATCCGTTCGAGGTCGGCTGGCCATCTGGCGCCGGCTCGCAGGCCGGAATAGAGCGCAACGAAGCCCGGCCAGTCATCCGCGGCGCGTTGCGGCGGGCGCCAGCCGGCCAACCCCATCGCCTCATCCAGCGCCGTCGTCATCGTCTCGACGATCTGCGCGGCAACCGAAGGGCCGATGCCCGGCATCAGTTGCAGCACGCGGAAGCCAGCGACGCGGTCGCGCGGGTTTTCGGCAAAGCGCAACACCGCCAGCACATCCTTGACGTGAGCGGCGTCGAGAAACTTCAGGCCGCCGAACTTGACGAAGGGAATGTTGCGCCGGGTCAGTTCGATCTCCAGCGGGCCGCTGTGGTGCGAGGCGCGAAACAGCACGGCCTGCGATTTCAGCGCCGTGCCAGCTTCTCGTTCGGCCAGAATGGTATCGCAGACGAAATTGGCCTGCTCGACCTCGTCGCGCACTGTTACCAGCCTTGGCTTGTCGGTGGATTTGCGCTCCGACCACAGGTTTTTGGTGAAGCGCTCCGAGGCCTCGCCGATCACCGCATTGGCGGCGGCAAGAATGGTCTCGGTCGAGCGGTAATTGCGTTCCAGCATCACCACGTCGGCGGCCTGCGCGAACTGCCGGGGAAAGTCGAGGATGTTGCGCACCTCGGCGGCGCGAAACGAATAGATCGACTGCGCATCGTCACCGACCACCGTCAGCCCGGCGCCGTCGGGTTTCAACGCCATGAGGATCGAAGCCTGCAGGCGGTTGGTGTCCTGATACTCGTCGACCAGCACATGGTCGAAACGGCCACCCAGATGCGCCGCGATCTCAGGTTCGGCCGCCATCTGCGCCCAATAGAGCAGCAAGTCATCGTAATCGAGCACGTTCTGCGCCTGCTTGGCCTCGACATAACCGGCGAACAGCAACTTCAACTGCTCCGCCCAGCCAGCACACCAGGGGAAAGCGGACCCCAGCACTTCGTCCAGCGGCGCCTGTGCGTTGACGGCGCGTGAATAGATGGCAAGGCAGGTGCCCTTGGTCGGAAAGCGCGCCTCCGTCTTCGAGAACCCCAACTCATGCCGGACCAAATTCATCAGGTCGGCGGAATCCTCGCGGTCATGAATGGTGAAGGCCGGGTCGAGGCCGATCTCCAGCGCATAGTCGCGCAGCAGCCGGGCACCGATGCCGTGAAAGGTGCCGGCCCAGGTCAGCGCATCGGTGATCACCGCGGCATCGCGGCCGAGCACCTCGCCGGCGATGCGCTCGACGCGCCTGGCCATTTCGGACGCGGCGCGGCGCGAAAAGGTCATCAGCAGGATGCGGCGCGGATCAGCCCCCTTGACGATCAGATGGGCGACGCGATGCGCCAGCGTGTTGGTCTTGCCTGAACCGGCGCCGGCAATGACCAGCAGCGGTCCGGCAATCTGGCCGTCGCCATGCTCGACGGCGAGGCGCTGGGCGTCGTTCAGCCGGGCGAGATAGGCAGGCTGGACGGTCGGTTCCCGAAAAATCGAATCAGAGGTGGCGAGGTTCATCGCCCATCAAGCATCGTTTCTGCTTTGTTCGCAACGCCGATGCGAGAATGTTAGCCGGCCCAGCAGCCGAAGCGTGAAAGCCTGCCTAGCGCTGGGGATCGATCCCCATCGCAGCCGACTGGCGGCGCAAGGTCTCACGATCATGTTGCGATGGCGGCAGCAGCAGCGGGTCGACCGTATCGGGCACGTCCTCGACCATCTTCCTGGCGATACGGTAGGTGACATAGGCCAAAGCGCCGGTGACAAGCAGACGGAACATGGTTGCAACACTCCATTGGAGCAGGACCAACCGAGGAAACGGCATTTGGTTCCCCTGCCGACCTTCTTGACCGCACAGTAGAATTTCGAGGCGGGCGAATAGAGCTTCTTGGAGAAGAAGGCCGGCGCCGCTTGGGAGGAAGAAGGAAGCGCCGGCCAAGCGGATAATCAGGTCCGCCGCAAATCACAGGTTAGCTGAGTCTCTCCCCGGCGTCATCGGGCGATTGTCTACGTCAAATGCGTAAAATGCGAACCGCCCGCGCACGTCGCCGCCGCATCAAACGCGTGTCCTGATCATCATTCCGGCAATCTCCTTGAGGAGTTTTGCCGCCACGATGGCGGTCAGATTGGCGATGTCGCGACGCGGGTTCAATTCAACGATATCGGCTGCCACGATCGGCTGGTCGACCGATTGAATCAGGTTGATGACCTGGCGAGTGGTCAAACCGCCGGGTTCGCGGTGCGAGACACCTGGCGCAAAAGCTGGGTCGAGCCCGTCGAGGTCCATCGAGATATAGACCGGCGTCCTGAGATCGAGCTGCACATTGTCGCCAAACCGCGCCGCTTCGATCACCTCGACACCGAAGCGCTTGAACTGGTCGCGATGATGGTCGTTGACGGTCCGCAGGCCAACCTGGATGAGGCGGTCGGCAAGCCGCTCTTCCATGATGCGGGCAAACGGCGAGGTGTGGGAGCGCGGATTGCCCTGATAGGCATCATACATGTCGGGGTGCGCGTCGATGTGCAGAATGGTCAGGCGGGGATGTCGGCGGCGCACCGCGCGCAGCACCGGCCAGGAGATGGCATGATCGCCGCCGAGGCAGATCAGCGGATCGCCCGTTTCCAGAACGCGCCCAACCTCGCTTTCGATCAGGTCCCATGGATCGGCGGCAGCGTCGAAGCGGATGTCGCCATGATCGACAAGCATGTCGGTCAGATCGAAACCAGTTTCGCTCCACATGCTGTAGGCATCGGAGAACAATTCGGGACGGATGTGGGCGGGCGCTTGCGCCGGCCCCTTGAAGCAGGACGAGTTGTCGTCGTGGGGAATTCCCAGAAGCGAAATCCTGGTCATCAGCATCCGATCTCCGTCAACAGGGAATTTCAGTAAACGCGGGAGCTGGCTGGCGATAGAGATGGTGTTTGGGCCAGCGGCGGGCGCGCCCCGGCAATCAAAACGCAATCAACTCCCGGCTTCGCCGCCCAGTCTTTGCCTGGCCATGGCGACATGGAAATTCGTGCCGAACAACAGCCCGTCATCGTTGAAGTCGTAGCTCGAATTGTGCAGCGGTGCCGAGGTCTCGCCATTGCCGAGGAAGACGAAACAGCCCGGCACATGGTCGAGGAAGCGGGCGAAATCCTCCGAGCCGGTCATCGGCTCGCGAGCGACGGCGATGTTGCCGGGCTCGAAAACGCTTCTCGCGGCGGCAAACGCCGCATCGACCAGTTCGGCATCATTGCTCAGCGGCACGAATTCGCGGCTGTAGTTGACCTCGGCGGTAACATTATAGGCGATGGCGGTGCCCTCGGCGATGATGCGCATCTGCCGCTCGATCTCGGCGCTGACCTCGGGGCGGAAGCTGCGCGCATCGCCAAGAATGCGGGCAAGACCGGGCAGTGCGTTGCGCGTGCCGTCGGTGATCAGTTCGGTCACCGACACCACCGCTATGTCGGCCGGGCTCAGCCGGCGCGAGACGATGGTCTGCAGATTGGTGACCAGTGCGCAGGCGGCGACCAGCGTTTCGTTCCCCGAATGCGGCCGTGCGGCATGGCCGCCGAGCCCTTTCAGCACGATCTCGAAATTGTCCTCGGCCGACATGATCGGGCCGGCGCGGGTCTCGAAATGGCCGATGGGCAGGCCGGGCATGTTGTGCAGGCCAAAGATCCCGTCAAAGGGAAAGCGCTGCATCAGCCCATCGTCGAGCATTGCCAGCGCGCCCCTGCCCCATTCTTCGGCCGGCTGGAAGATGAAGCGTACGGTGCCGTCGAACCCGCCCTCCCGCGCCAGCAGCTTTGCCGCGCCGAGCAGCATGGTGGTGTGGCCGTCATGGCCGCAGGCATGCATGATGCCGGGATTGCTGGAACGGTAGGGCGCGGCGGACTGCTCGGTGATGCGCAGCGCATCCATATCGGCCCTGAGCGCGATTGCCCGGCTGCCGCTGCCGCGTTTCAGCGTTCCGACGACGCCGGTGCCGCCGACTCCTTCGGCGACGTCGTCCAACCCGAATTCACGCAGCTTGGCGGCGACGAAGGCGGCGGTGCGCCTTTCCTCGAAGCCGAACTCCGGATGCGCATGCAGATCGTGCCGCCAGAAAATCATCTCCTGCTTCAGCGCATCACGATCGAATTCGGACATTCTTCCGCCCCTCCTGACCTATTTTGCAAGTTGGGTGATGACATCAAGCAGGATGTTGGCGCCGGCGACAAGCTCGGCATCTTCGGTGTGCTCGCGCGGACTGTGGCTGATACCGCCGGCACTCGGCACGAAGATCATCGCTGCCGGCGCGATGCGCGCCATCATCTGCGCATCATGGCCGGCGCCCGACGTCATGCGTTTGGCGCCGAGGCCGCGGCTTTTCGCGGCAGCCTCGATCAACTCGACGATGCGGATGTCGAACAGCACCGGCTCGAAGCGCGCCAGCCGTTCGACCGAAACCGTCACGTTCTCGGCGGCGGCAAGTTGCTCGAGATAGGCAGCAAGTGCCACCTCCTCCGCCTGCAGGCGCTGCTCGTCGGGATCGCGCAGGTCGACAGTGAACACGGCGCGGGACGGAATGACATTGATGGCATTCGGCTCGAAGCGCATCGTACCGATGGTGGCGACCGTCGGCGTGTTCGAGGCTTTGGCCCTGTCGTGCAGGAAGGTGATGACCCGCGCGGCGGCGTGACCAGCGTCGCTGCGCATCGACATCGGCGTGGTGCCGGCGTGGTTGGCGACGCCGTCGATGGTGATGCGCTGCCAGGAGATGCCTTGCAGATTCTCGACCGCGCCGATCGGCAGGCCTTCGCGCTCCAGCACCGGCCCCTGCTCGATATGCAGCTCGAGATAGGCATGCGGCTTGAGGAAGCCGGGTTCCTTGTCACCGGCATAGCCGATACGGGCAAGCTCCTGCCCGAGCACGCTGTCGTCGGTGCCGACAGCCGCCAGCACCGTCTCGACGCCGATGCCGCCGGCATGCACCAGCGAGCCCATCATGTCGGGGGTGTAGCGCACGCCCTCCTCGTTGGTGAAAGCAGCGACAGCGATCGGGCGCAACGGCGAAAAGCCCGATGCCATGAGCATCTCGATCACCTCCAGCCCGGCAAGCACACCATAGCAGCCATCATAGATGCCGGCATCGATGACGGTGTCGATATGCGAGCCGATGAGCAGTGGCGCCTGCCCTGCATTGTCAGCGCTTTGCCAGATGCCGAAAATGTTGCCGACCCGGTCGATGGCGATATCGAGCCCGGCCTGCCTCAGCCAGCCGACCAAGAGATCGCGGCCCTGCTTGTCGGTGTCGGAAGCCGCCAACCGGATCAGCCTGCCCTCGCCGTCCCGACCAACGGTGCCGAGTTCGCGGATACGGCCGAGCAGGCGCTGCGCGTCGACCCCGATCATGGCATTGCCCCTGCAAGCATCTTGCCGGCCAGCACATCGGCCGGGCTCACGCCAACCAGTTCGGCATAGCGATGCGGATCGGTGGCGCCTTCGGTGTTGATCACCAACACTCGGGATTTGCGGTCGAGTCCGAGATCGGCGCGGTTGTCGGCCACCGCCCGGATCAGCCCGGCAAGGCCGACGCCGCCGCTCTCGCCGGCGACGATCACCGGATCGCCTGCGGCCGGCCGCGCCAAACGCCGCATCACCGCGATGGCCTCGTCCTCATCCACCGTCATGAAGACGTCGGCGACACGCGCCAACACCCGCCAGGCGACCGGAGACGCCTCGTAGCATTCAAGCATCGCCATCACCGTCGGCTGGCCATGCGCAACCTTGACCGGGCGCCCGGCCTGGGCGGCTGCAAGAACGCACGCAGCGCGCGCGGGCTCGACCACGATGAAGGTCGGCCTGGCATTGCCGAGCACGATGGCGAGATGGCCTGCTACCGCGGCGGCAATGCCGCCGACCCCGGCCTGCACGAAGACATGGCTCGGTGGCTCCCGGAGCTGGCGCAACGCTTCGCGCACGATCGCCGTATAGCGCCCTGCATGACGAGGCCGGGAATGCGCTCATAGCCCGGCCATGAGGTGTCGGAGACCACGGTCCAGCCGTTCTCAGCCGAAACTTGAGCGGCTTGCCTGACCGAGTCGTCATAATTGCCGTCGACGCGGATCATCTCGGCGCCATAGCGGGCTATCGCCGCGACACGCTCCTCGCTGACGCCGGCGTGGACGAAGATCGCCGCGCGCGCACCGACGAGTTGCGCGCCTTGCGCGACCGAGCGCCCATGATTGCCGTCGGTCGCGCAGGCAACCGTCATCATCGCGGCGACCGCCCGCACATCAGGCTGGTTGAGATCGGCCACATCGACAGGCCGACCAAGCGACCGGCTGGCTTCTTCCAGCACCAGGCGAAAGACGGCATAGGCGCCCCCCAGTGCCTTGAAGCTGCCGAGGCCGAGGCGAAACCCCTCATCCTTGACATGCAACGCACCGAGGCCGAGTTCGGCGGCGAGCGCCGGCAGCGCATGCAGCGGCGTTATCAGGTGATTGTCGCGTTGGGCAAGGAAACGCTCGACCGTGTCGGTCCCAACAACTCCAAGTGTTTCGGCATCGGCTGGATCGAGCGGCCGGCGATACAAGGCATTCTGGTTGAGCAGGAACACTTGGCGGCCTCCTTGGCGTTCAGCGAGAACATATTGCAGGACCGGCGCAAAGAGCGCTGTAATATGGCCCTGAAAATGCAAGTTTGTTTCGCCAGGATGTTTCTATTGCCTGCACTGCCACCCTCACTCGACAGTTTCGATTTCGCCATCCTTGCCATCCTGCAGCGGGACAACACGACGCCGCAACGGCTGATCGGCGAAGCCGTCAACCTGTCGGCGCCGGCGGTGCAGCGCCGCATCAAGCGCATGGAACAGACCGGCGTTATTGCGGGCAATGTTGCCCTGGTTGAGCCAGCGGCGGTCGGCCAGCCCATCACAATCTTCGTCGAGGTCGAGCTCGATAGCGAACGCACCGAACTGATCGACGCGGCCAAGCGACAATTCTCGGCGGCGCCGGAAGTGCAGCAATGCTACTACGTCACCGGCGAGGCCGACTTCATCCTGGTCATCACCGTGGCCGACATGGGCGCCTATGAGGCGCTGACGCGAAAACTGTTCTTCGACAGCAACAATGTGCGGAAGTTCCGCACCTTCGTCGCCATGGATCGCGTCAAGGTCGGTCTGACGGTGCCGTTGCCCGGATGAGAATCGCAGGCAGGCTCCGGCTGCCATGCTTTTGACATTCTCCGGAGGCGAATTTGTTTTGGCGGAGGCGGGCTTGGAAGACACCACCCCAGTTGCAATCATCGGTGCCGGGCCAGCAGGCCTGGCTGTTGCCGCTTGCCTGCGGCAGGCCGGCGTCGACTTCGTCATTCTCGAAAAGGAACAGCAGGCCGCGCCCGCTTGGCGACGCCACTATGAGCGCGTCCACCTGCATACGACCAAACGCTATTCCTCGCTGCCCTTCGTGCCCTTTCCCCGGCATTATCCGCGTTATGTGCCGCGCGATCTTTTCGCCGACTATCTCGATGCCTACGCGCAACGCTTCGACCTGCGGCCCCGATTTGGAGAAACGGTGCGGGCGGCCTCCCGGCAAGGTCGAAGCTGGCTTGTCGAGGCGACATCCGGTGCCCTGCATGCCTCCCACGTGGTGATCGCGTCGGGCAACAACGCCGAGCCGCTGATGCCCGGATTTGCCGGCGCCGATGTCTTTAGGGGCAAACGGCTGCATAGCGCCGACTATCGCAACGCCATGCCTTTTGCCGGCCAATCGGTGCTGATCATCGGCATGGGCAACACCGGCGCCGAGATTGCGCTCGATCTGGTGGAAGGCGGCGCGCGACCGACCATTTCGGTGCGCGGCGGCGTTCATATCGTGCCGCGCGAGCTGCTTGGCGTGCCCATACAGATGATCGGCATGGCGGCCCGCCTGATGCCGCAACGCATCAACGATGCGTTGTTCCCTGTCATCCTCGATCTGGCGCTGGGCAGGCTGGAGAAATATGGGCTCAAGCGGCCGAGCCAAGGGATGTTGCAGCAGATCGCCGTGGCGTCGCGTATCCCGGTGATCGATGTCGGCACGGTCGGCAAGATTCGCGAAGGCGCGATCAAGGTCGCCCCCGACATTGCCGAGATCACCGGACAGGGCGCCCATTTTGCCGATGGCAGGCACAGCGAGTTCGATGCGATCATCTTCGCCACGGGCTTTCGGCCGGGCTATGCTGGGTTGCTCGAGCCCGGCATTCAGCCGGGTCGCAGCGGCGTCAACGCGCGGGCTTCGGAGCTCGGCCTCTATCTCATCGGCTTCCACAATCCGGTCACCGGATTGCTGCGCGAAATCTCGATCGAGGCAGAGCAGATCGCCGACGACATCCGGCTGCGGCGAGACCGAAAGAAGGCGGCCGAAATCCTGCCGGTATGATTCGGCGCGGGACGAGCGGAGGTCTCTTCAGCCTCAGCTTGCCGCGCGCAGCCACACCTTGTTGTCGTGGAAGGCGGCACCACCATAGGGTGCGGGTGCGTCGGCGCCGGTCAGCACGTTGATGCCCTCGCCGCGCTCATGGGCGCTGTTCGGCCAGATGCCTTCGGCGATGACGACGCCACGCTTGATGCCGTCGAACAGTTTTGCGTGCAGCACGACTTCGCCGCGCTGGTTGCCAACCTCGACACGGTCGCCGTCGGTCAGTCCATGAGCTGCGGCATCGTCCGGATGCAGCAACAGTTCCGGCCGCCCTTCCTTGGCCTTCGACACCGGCGTTTCGGAAAAGGTCGAATTGAGGAAGTTGCGCGCCGGCGATGTCGTCAGCCGGAACGGGTGTGCCGCGTCGGCGACCTCGATCAGGTCGACATGGTCAGGGAATTCCGGCAGCCGCTCCACCGGGCCGAACAGGCCCATGCTCTTCGGCGGCCTGTTGGGCGCCGCCTGCCCGGTCCAGTCGGCGCGGAAGCGGAATTTCCCATCCGCATGGCCGAAACCTTTGATGAAATGCGCGGTGTCGAAATCCGGCTGCAGGTCGACCCACTTGTCTTCCTTCAAGCTGTCGAAGCTGCCCAGCCCGCGCTTGCCCAGGATGATGTCGATATGCTGCTGCTCGGTCAGGCCGAAGCCCGGACGATCGGCGACGCCGAGGCGCTTTGCCAGTTCCTCGATGACGAAATGGTTGGTGCGCGGCCCTTCCGGCGGGTCGATCAGCTTGGGACCGAGCGTGATGTGCTGGTTGCCGCCGCCCTTGTAGAGGTCGTCGTGTTCGAGGAACATTGTCGCCGGCAGAACCACATCGGCGAGCTTGGCCGTGTCGGTCATGAACTGCTCGTGCACGCAAGTGAACAGGTCGTCGCGCAGAAAACCCTGCTTCACTAGGCGCTGTTCGGGCGCGACATTCACCGGATTGGTGTTCTGGATAAGCATCGCCGTCACCGGCGGGCCGCCATAGAGCGCGTCCTTCGCCCCGGTCAGCACCGGGCCGATGCGTGAATGGTCGAGATAGCGGATCGAGGGATCGCGCATCTTCGTGCCTTCCAGCACTTCCTGGTTGAGCTTGAAGATGCCGGAATTGGAGTGGAAGGCGCCGCCGCCCTCATATTGCCAGCAGCCGGTGACGGCGGCGATGGAGGCGGCCGCGTGCATGTTGACCGAGCCATTGCGCTGGCGCGCAAACCCATAACCGAGACGGAAATAGGTCTTTTTCGTCGTGCCGACGAGACGGGCAAAGGCCTCGATCTCGGCCACCGTCAAACCGGTGATACCTGCCGCCCATTCCGGTGTGCGAGTCCTCAGATGCGCTTCCAGCCCCTTGGGGTCGTCGGTGTACTTTTCGAGATAGGCGCGGTCGGCCATGCCTTCCCTGAACAGAACATGCATGACCGCGCAGGCCAGCGCACCATCAGTGCCGGGCCTCAGCACCAGGCCGAGATCGGCCTGCTTCATCGTCGCGTTTTCATAGACGTCGATGACGACGATCCTGGCGCCGCGCTCCTTGCGCGCCTTGATGGCGTGGGTCATGACGTTGACCTGCGTCACCACGGCATTGGTGCCCCAGATCACCACGCAATCGGATTTCGCCATCTCGCGCGGATCGGGCCCGCGCAAGGCGCCGGCCCCCATCATCCAGCCGGTCCAGGCCAGATTGGTGCAGATCGAACCGAAAAAGCCGGAATATTTTTTGGCGTGGCGCAGCCGGTCGATGCCGTCGCGCTGCACCAGCCCCATCGTGCCGGCATAGTAATAGGGCCAGACTGTCTCCGAGCCGTATTTGTCCTCGGCCGCGATGAATTTCTCGGCGACGAGGTCGAGCGCTGCTTCCCAGCTTGCTTCCTTCCAGACGCCGTCGCCCTTGGCGCCGGCCCGCACCAGCGGCTTCAGCAGCCGATCAGGATGATGGACGCGGTCGGCATAGCGGGCGACCTTGGCGCAGATGACACCAGCCGTGTAGCTGTTGGTCTTGGCGCCATGGACACGGCCGATGCGGTTGCCATCGAGCAACTCGACTTCGAGCGCGCAGGTCGACGGGCAATCATGCGGACAGGCCGAATGGCCGATGCGGAGCTTGGCGTGCTGGTTCATGCGCCCTGTCTACCGGCTTTCGCGCGTGGCGCGTAGGGCCAGTTTTGCTTTTACGTCTCGCCGTTACTCTTTAGCAGCGCATTGTAGGCGCCGCATTTCGGGCAACGCATGTGGCGCTCGAAATGGGTTGCTCCTGCCTTGGTATTGAGCACGTCCAGGTCTGCTTCACCGCAGTCGGGGCATCTGACGATCGCATCGGGGTTGACCGCCAAAACCTTCCCGGCTTCGATCCAACGTTCTCTCGACACTACCCTACTCCGCCGTGCCTTCTTCATATTCGGCCGACATGGTCAACCATTTCTCCTCGTGGCCGGCCAGCGTCTGGGCGAGTTGCGAGCGCTCCTTGGCCAGCCTTGTCGCCGTCGACGGATCCTTCTCATAGACGGCGGGATTGGACAGGTCGTCCTCGATGCCGTCGATGCGCTTGCGGATGCGGTCCATCAGCGCTTCGGTGGCGCGGATTTCCTTGGCCAGCGGCTCGAATGCGGCGCGGCGCGCCGCCGCATCGCGGCGGCGGTCGGCCTTTGACGCCTTGTCCGCCTCGCGCTTGCCGCGGCGGTCGCCCGACACACCGGTGACCAGCGTCTTATAGTCCTCGAGATCGCCATCATAGGGATTGACCGCGCCATCCTTGACCAGCCACAGCCGGTCGGCGGTCGCCTCCAGCAGATGGCGGTCGTGCGAGATCAGGATCACGGCGCCCGGAAATTCGTTCAGCGCATGGATCAGCGATTCGCGGCTGTCGATGTCGAGATGGTTGGTCGGTTCGTCGAGGATGAACAGGTTCGGTCCCTCGAAGGCTGACAGGCCCATCAGCAGCCTCGCCTTCTCGCCACCGGACAGGTCCTTGGCGGCGGTGTTCATCTTCTCGGTCGTGAGACCAAACTGGGCGACGCGGCCGCGCACCTTGGACTCCGGCGCTTCCGGCATCAGCCGGCGGACATGCTCATAGGCGTTTTCCTCAGGCCTGAGATCGTCGAGTTGGTGCTGGGCGAAGATCGCCACCCTCAGCCCAGGCGCAACCGTCATGGTGCCGGTCTCCTGCTTCAGCCGGCCGGACAGCAATTTGGCGAAGGTCGACTTGCCGTTGCCGTTGGCGCCAAGCAGCGCGATACGGTCGTCGGCGTCGATGCGCAGCGTCATCTTCTTGAGGATCGGCTGCCCCTCGGTGTAGCCGACATTGACGTTGTTCAGCGCCACGATCGGCGATGCCACCGTCTTGACCGGCTCCGGGAAGGAGAATGGCCGCACCGTGTCGTTCACGATCGCCGCGATCGGCTTCATCCTCTCCAGCGCCTTGATGCGCGATTGCGCCTGCCTCGCCTTGGAGGCCTTGGCGCGGAAGCGCTCGACGAAGGATTCCATATGCTTGCGGGCGGCCTCCTGCTTGACGCGGCCCTTCTCCTGCAGTTCTTTCTGCTCGGTATACTGACGCTCGAACTGGTCGTAGCCGCCGCGCCAGAAGGTCAGCTTCTTCTGATCAAGATGAACGATAGAATTGACGGCGCGGTTGAGCAGGTCGCGGTCATGCGAGATCAAAAGCACGGTGTGCGGATACTTCGACACATAGTTTTCCAGCCACAGCGTGCCTTCGAGGTCGAGATAGTTGGTCGGCTCGTCGAGCAGCAAAAGATCGGGCTCGGCAAACAGCACCGCCGCAAGCGCCACGCGCATGCGCCAGCCGCCGGAGAACGACGAGGCTGGGCGGCGCTGCGCCGCATCGTCGAAGCCGAGACCGGCAAGAATGGTGGCCGCGCGCGACTCGGCCGAGTGCGCGTCGATGTCGGCCAGCCGCATATGGATGTCGGCGATGCGGTGCGGATCGGTGGCGGTCTTTTCTTCTTCGAGGAGTGCCGTGCGCTCAAGATCGGCCTTGAGCACGATCTCGATCAGCGGATCCTCGGTGCCTGGCGCTTCCTGCGCCACCTGGCCGATGCGCGTGTTCTTGGGCAGGCTGATCGAGCCGGTCTCGGAGGCAAGGTCACCGGTGATGGCCTTGAACAGCGTCGTCTTGCCAGTGCCGTTGCGGCCGACAAGGCCGGCCTTGGTGCCGGCCGGCAAGGTCAGCGAGGCATGGTCGAGAAGCAGGCGTCCGGCCATGCGGAGCGAAAGGTCGTTGATGATCAGCATGGCCGCGCTTTTGCACCGGACATCAACGCTCCGCAAGACCTTGCGGCCCAATTGGCCGCACAAGGCCCGGAAACGACGCCCGCAAGGGCGCCGTCAAGGCAGCCGATCAGCGGCCTGCCTACCCGGCAAGGCAGCGCTCAGGCATTCGCCTTGCGCTTCGTCGCCTTGGCTACGGCGGCCGGCGCCGCTGCCGGCTTGCGGCCAAGTCCCGTCGACTTCGCCAGCGCCGATCGTGTCGCCGAATAGTTTGGCGCAACCATCGGATAGTCCGGCGGCAAGCCCCATTTGGCCCGATAGTCGTCCGGGCTCAGGCCATAGTCCGTCCTGAGGTGTCGCTTGAGCGATTTGAACTTCTTTCCGTCCTCAAGGCAGATGATGTAGTCGGGAAACACCGACTTCTTCGGGTTGACGGCCGGAACCAGGCTTGGGCTTTCCACGACAGGCGCACCAGCCAGCTTGCGAACCGACGCGCTGACGCTTGCAATCAACTCAGGCAAACCGGAAGCCGGAAGCGGATTGTTGCCGATATAGGCCGAGACAATATCGGCCGTCAGCTCGATAACGGTCTTATCATCGATATTTGACAATTCTTTCACCCTATTTGCGACAAAGCCACCCACCCCTGCGAAGACTTGTGTCGATTTATCTCTTTAACCGCGTCCCCCAACGGATCGCCAAGTCTCAACAACGAATCAAGACTCCAGAAATTATTTTTCTCGGGAAATCGCCGTCGCGCAAATTAGAAAATCTAATACTTGGAACTAGCAGACTTCGCAGTATGGCCGTCGGCCAATATCTCTAGAATACGCTTCCACCGGGCGCAACGCCCGAAATCCTTCTGTTCTATCGCCTTTTCGGCCTTCATTGCGGCGTAGAGGGGTGCCTCGGCGCCGAATTCCTTGATAAGCCAGTGCGCTTCCTGCCTGGCGAGACGTTCATTTTCATCAAACATGGTTTTCGGCCTCCGAACGCTCCACGCCGACCGCGACGCAACTGCCGATGACGAGGATGGCTCCGACAATTGCCGTTATCGTCAGCCTTTCGCCGGACAAGGTCAGCAGCAGCGTCGAAGCGATCGGCGTGAGATAGGCGACGACCGCGACCTTGCCGCTGCCTTCGAGCTTCAAGGCGCGCGACCAGAAGTAGTAGCCCAACCCCATCGGACCGGCGCCGAGATAGAGGCCGAGAGCCAGGTCCGTGCCGACGAGCCAGGTGAAACCGTCGCGAGCGCACCACAAAAACGTCAAGACCACACCAATCAGCGACGATGGCAGCAACAGACGATCCGGCGAGGTGACAACGCGCCCCACCATGATCGAATAGAAAGCCATGCACAATGCGGACCCGAATGCGGCGACATAGCCGACGAGTTCGCCCTGGAGCCAGGATTGGTTACGCCCTCCAGAAATCACCAGTGCGACGCCGATGAAGCCCACGACCGCGGCAAGGCCCAGCAGTGCCGGGCGCCGCGGGTTCTGCAAAGCGATGACCGCGGCCGCGACCATCAACGGCCAAGTGTAGGCCACCAGATTGGCCTCGATCACCGGCATCGAAGCGAAGGCGATGTATTGCAGCACCATGGTGCCGACCAGACCGATGAAGCCTATCGCCAGAGCCATGAGCGCGGCCCCGGCCGTGACTGGCGCGGCTCGTTCCCGGCTCATCAACCGGATGGCGGCGAAGACGAGGGCAGCTCCTGTAAATTGCAGGAACTGCACCTGCGACACCGGGTGGCTGGCCAGCAGGGATTTGCCGACCAGCGCATTGGTCGACCACAACGCCACCGCGCCGGCCGCGAAGGCCAGCGCGGATATCGAGCCTGATCCATGCCGAAAGAATCGGCTTGGAGCTCTATCCCTGTGTTCGACCATGATCTCGTCCGAAAACCGGCTCCCACTTTTCGGGATCATGGTTCGTTACCATAATTCCCTGGCTCCGCCCGGAACCGGCGCCTCGGGCGACACCGGAACGGGACGCTCTTCCTCGAACCGGCGATAGGCCGGCAACTGGTTGGTCCAGACGTCTTCGGCCAACTCGTTGACCCATTCGCGGTCATGGTCGTTGTCGGCGGCGAGATAGAACATGCGGTTGTCGTCGACATAGGGTTTGGCCACCGAGCGCTGGTTGAGCACCAGCGTGACGCGCTCGCCGAATCGGATCGGCGCGGTGCGGTGCAGGACACCGAGGAACTGCCCAAGCGTGGCGTAGTTCATCTTGTGATCGATGCGCATGACACGGTTGCGCGGGATCTCGCGACCGGATTCGAGGATGGCGCGGCCGGTTTCCGAGTCGTCGCAATAGATTTCGAGGTGGCCGCCGACCAGCGGATTGCTGATCGACAACGGAATGAGTTCGGTGACCGGAACGCCATCGCAATGCCATTCCACGGCGCCGTCCTTGGGATTCATGAAGGTCACCGTCGAGCCGACGATCGACAGCGGATAGGGCTCCAGCTTGGTGCCCATCATGTCGGACAGCCGCTCCAGGCGCAGCTTGTCGTGCAGCAACTCCTTGATTTCGGGAATGAAACGGTCAGCGCCGGTGATGAAGGTCAGGTCGAGGTGCTTGTGCACTGCATGGCTGGCCTTGAGCTTCAGAGCTGCCTCCTCGATCGCGGCAAGCAGTGCCGGGTCATAGCCGTGCAGATATTGCGCGACGCCGAAGCTGGACACTTTCCAGGCTGTTTCATGACCGATGATGGCTTCGCGGCTCATCGCATAACGCAGTTCGGGAATGGTATGGGCATTCATTGTACTTCTCCAGGATGGGGGCAACACTTGGGAAACAGTCGATTAGTTCGCCCACCCCTGTAAAATTAGGAATGCTGGTGCTAGTGTAAGCCCAGCTTAAGGTCGAAGCCCGTGCGTCTGCTCAGTCAGGTCAACCTCAACTCGCTGAAAATCGTGGAGAGTGCTGCGAGGCACAGGAATTTCACGCGCGCCGGCGAAGAACAGTTCATCACCGCTTCAGCGGTCAGCCAGCGCGTCAAAAGCCTGGAAGATCAACTGCGCTTCAAGATTTTCCAGCGCGGCGGCAATGCGGTCTCGTTGACGCCGGAAGGCGAGACCTATGTCTCGCGCGTTCGCGAGGCGCTGGAGCGAATCGTCGCCGCCAGCATGGAAGCGACCGGGCAATCACAGGAACATGTGTTGAAGATATCGGTGCTGCCGACCTTTGCGGTACGCTGGCTGTTTCCGCGCCTGCCGCTGTTCCAGCAGCAATATCCGGATATCGAGATGCACGTCTCAACCTCCTACGCGACGCATGAATTCTCGACATCGGAATTCGATGTCGAGATCCGCTATGGCGACGGCCACTTTCACGGGCTGCAGTCCGATCTGCTGTTTCGGGAAGACCTGACGCCGGTGTGCAGCCGCAAGCTGTTCCATGAGGTCCTCGGCGACAAGCCGCTGTCGAAGGTGAAGCCCGAAGATCTGCGCCACTTCACGCTGCTGCATTCCGATACCTGCACCCAGAACTGGCAATCGTGGCTCGACTTCGTCGGCGCCGGCTTCGTGCTCCAGGAGACCAAAAGCATCTATTTCGATTCCTGCATGATGTCCTACGAGGCGGCCGCCGCCGGGTTGGGATTTGCGGTGGCCAATCGTGCCTATATGGCCGGCGATATCCGTGCGGAAAGGCTGGTAGCGCCATTCGCTGTGCATCACCCGAATACGGCGGGTTGGTATTTCGTCTGCCCCTACAAGACGCTGCCCCCTCGCAAGGTATCACTGTTCAAGCAGTGGATAACGGCCGAAGCGGCTTTGATGCAGATTCAGTTGGACAGCGAGATAGGCGGCTGAGCTTGAACGTCCGGAAATCCGTGCGCGCAAGCGTCGGATTGGTCGGTTTGATTGGAGTCGACCGATCAGAAGCAATGTCCGAAGTTGAGAACCATCGGTCAATGGACGCCGACCTCCAATCCAGACAACCAACACTGGTCGGCAAGACCGTTGAGCTCACGCCGCTTCGGCAGGAACATTCGTCCGAGCTCCTGAGCGCGGCAGCGGATGGCGAGCTTTGGAACCTGAAGGCCACCGTGGTCCCGGGACCGGGCACGATCGATGGATATATTGCCAAAGCCCTGACTGGACGACTGGCCGGCACTGTCATGCCTTACGCAATCGTCATGCGTAGCACGGGAGTGATCTGCGGGAGTACGCGGTTTTGGAAGATCGATCGCACCAATAGAAAGTTGGAGATTGGGCATACCTGGCTCGGCAGATCGGCTCAGCGTTCAGGGATCAATACCGAGGCGAAGTATCTTCTGCTGACCCATGCATTCGAGGTCATGAGTTGTGTCCGTGTGCAATTCACCACGGACGAACTGAACGACGCATCAAGGGCGGCGATCCTGCGAATAGGGGCAAAGCAGGAGGGGATCGTCCGCAACGAGCGGATCATGCCGGACGGCAGGAAGCGCAATTCCGTCCGGTTCAGCATCATTGATTCCGAGTGGCCGGACGTGAAGGCAAAGCTGCTGCACAAAATGCAGCGATAGTCAGCGCTGGCCGCGCAATCCGAGGACTACCAAGGAAAGCTTCACGGGATCAGGCGAAAGCCCTGCCCTCCTCGGTGCGCTGGAAGAGCATCAGGTCCAGACCCAGGCTAGGCCGTCCCAAGATGGTCAGAATCGTATGCACCTGGCCGCGATGATGTGTCTGGTGGTTGAAGACATGATCCAGCGCCGGCGCCAGCCTTTGCGAAACCGTGCGCATGTCCGAGACAGTCATGTAGGTGAAGCGGCCCGTCAGCGCTTTGTCGCCGAGGCCGCCGACCCAATCGATGATCCTTCTGTCCTCGGCTTCACGCGCCATCCGCAGGCCGGGCAAGGCCCGGTACAGAATGGCGTCCAGCGTCGTCGGCGCGTCGCCCTCGCCGGTGAAGCGCTTCATCCAGATGCGGTCGGCTGTCAGCAGGTGATTGAGCGTGCCCATCATCGAGCCGAAAAAAGCCCCGACGTCGCGGCTGAGTTCCTCTTCATCGAGTTCGGCGGCGGCATCATAGATGCGGTTGTTGGCCCATTGGTTGTAGGCCGCAAACATCATGAAATGCTGTCTCATGGTTTCCCCTCGGCTCGCGTCGATACGGGCCTACCTAACCCGCGAGGGGGTCGACGCCAATGACCATTCTGCTCCATGACCTCGCCGGACGCGGCGCGACCCGCCGGGTTGGCACAAAAGGTGGCGGCAGCGGCGTGACGCCTGCCCTGACCGCAAGGCAGCACGAGCGCCGTCAATTCCTTGCGAGCAAGGTTAGCAGCGGGATGACCAGGCCTTACTTGGCTGCAGCCTTTTTGGGCTTGCTGGTCTTCGCGTCGGCCTTCGCCTTCTTGGGGGCGGCTTTTGGCTTGGCGGCGCCGGCTGCCTTCTTGGCGGGCTTCTTTGCTTCCGACTTCCCGGCCGCATCCTCCTGGTCGACGTCGGCTGCCGCCTGATGCCAATGGCGCTCATGCTCGCCAGCCGGCTGTCCCTCTTGCAGCCAGATCTGATGCGCGCGGTTGCGAATGCGTTCCTGACGATCGTCTGTCATGGTCATCCTGTCTCCATTCGGGCCGACTTCAGCGCGGCGCCGACACGCGACTATAGCAAGCAAAGCATCGCATTACAGCCATCCGATCTCGCCTGCCGGTCCGCCCCATGGGTGGCCTGCCTGGCGCACAAACGCGCAGTGGCCCTGGCCCTTCGCATCGCTGCGGGCATTCGTTACCCGGAAAGCCAGGCAATCGGCTTTCCGTCCGCTTCGCGAACCATCCCTAACCCCTTTGGCCTCACCCCTTGGCAATGAGCCGGGCGGCTTGTATAGAGCCCGCCACTCTCAATTCCATTCTCAGACAAGGACGACCCATGGCGCTCGAACGCACCTTTTCCATGATCAAGCCGGACGCAACCCGGCGCAACCTCACCGGCGCCATCACCAAGATGCTGGAAGAGGCCGGCCTGCGCGTCATCGCTTCGCGCCGGGTGTGGATGAGCCGCCGCGAGGCGGAAGGCTTTTATGCCGTCCACAAGGACCGCCCGTTCTTCGGCGAACTGGTGGAGTTCATGTCGTCGGCTCCGACCATCGTGCAGGTGCTGGAAGGCGAGAACGCCATTGCCCGGAACCGCGAAGTGATGGGCGCCACCAACCCGGCCAATGCCGCTGAAGGCACCATTCGCAAGGTGCACGCGCTGTCGATCGGCGAAAACTCGGTGCACGGCTCCGATGCGACGGAAACGGCAGCAGATGAGATCAAGTACTGGTTCTCGGACACCGAGATCGTCGGCTGAGCCGACAGTCCACACCTTGAACCCCGTAAAAAGGCCGGCGTTTCGCCGGCCTTTTTCATTGACGAAACAGTCAGGCATCGCAACGGCGGGTGCTGGTCACTTCGGCTGGCGATCTTTTACGTTCGCATGGGCGTTCGCTGCTGCCGTGTCGGTGGCCGGTGTCTGGGTATCGGCACCTGCAAACGGACTACCCTGCCCAGGCGCGAGATCGCCGCTGTGGCCGGCCTTGTTGGTCTGGAAGGGTTGGCCATCGGCGCTGAGGCCATGCTGAACGGCATTGAACAGATGGTCGTCCGCCTTCGCAAGGCCGGTAAGAGCAAGGAGCGATACGCCTGTGGCAACAAAGATAAGCGCGTGGGTTTTCATCTCTGGACTCCTTTGAGTTAAGGCCAGAACGAGCCGCAGCAGGTCTGGCGGCTTCAACGAAGGGACATTCGAAAATATCCCTTTTGCCTTACCCGCCATGTCTGGGAGAGAAACGCTTCTCCCGCCCGAATTATTCCGGAAAAGTGTCGGGCGATCGAACTACGCGCTAACTCGCGGCGCTGAAGCGCAGGATCTCGCGGCCATCCTTGTCTGATATGACGAGTTTGCCGGCGTCGACACGGTATGACGCGGCCTTGGCCAGCGCATCGAACAGTGCCTTTTCCTCGGCCATCACTTCGGGCGCGCAGGCCTTGTAGGTCGAGCCGATGTCGCTGATCGCGATCGCCTGGCCATCGACCTTGGCGGTGGCGAAATAGGTGTTGCAGGGGCCGCTGCCGCCTGCCTTGCCGGCCTCGCTGACCCTGAACGTCGCTTGCGGCGCGGCGATGGCGCCAATGCCGTCGACATAGTCCACCACCCAGAGCTGATCAAAGACGGAAGCCGCCGGCTCGGCGTTTGGCGTGACCATCTTCAGCACAATGGTCTGCGGCACGTCGGTCAGCGGATCGACCTGATGGCGCATATCGGAGATGAACATGAGCTTATCGTCGACGGTGATGCGGGCTTGAAGCGCGTAGGTCATCTGCGAGCGGATGACGGAAGGGTCGAATTTGATCTCGAAGCTGATCGGCACCTGGCCGGCCGGCTTCACTTTCTGCTCACCGATGATCGTGGCCGGCGCATCGGCCAGCGACACGTCGGCAAGCTGGACGGAGAGCACGGCACTGGGCGGCAGGGCGATGCGCTCGCGATAGATCACCTCGCCTCGCACGGAACTTTCGGCGGCAACGGACAGTTCCGGCACGGCCAGCATGCCAACGACGAGAGGCACGAACCCGAAGACGAAGAACTCCGCGATCCTGTCCAGCATGACCATCTCCGTCGCCCCGGGCTGCCAATGCCCAAGCTGACCAACCGCGATCAATTGGCCAAAGGATTGCGGTCAATGCATGGCTGCGGCAGGATTTTATTCGGACGGTTTCCAGCGCTGTGCGGCCCTGGCGTCGGCTTCCTTGGCCTCGACCCAGCCGCCCTCGGAGCCGTCAGCGCGATGCTCCTTCTTCCAGAACGGCGCGCGCGATTTCAGGTAGTCCATGAGAAAGTTCGCCGCCTCGAACGCCGCCTGGCGATGCGCCGAGGCCGCCACCACCAGCACGATGTTGTCGCCGGGCGCGATCCTGCCGTGGCGGTGGATGGCGGTGAGGCCTTGCAGCGGCCAGCGCTGAACCGCTTCGGTGGCGATGCGGCTGATCTCGGCCTCCGCCATGCCGGGATAATGCTCGAGTTCGAGTGCCGAGAGCGCACCCTGTTCGTCGCGGCAAAGGCCGGAGAATGTCACCACGGCGCCAATGTCGGCGCGACCCTGCGTCAGTCTGGCGATCTCGGCGGCGACGTCGAAATCTTCGCGCTGGATCCGCACCGTCGGCACCACGGCGGCCGGCATGGTCAGCCCCCGGTCATCGGCGGGAACAGCGCAATCTCGCGGGCGCCCGATATCTTCTCGCGGTGCTCGACATGTTCCTGGTTGATGGCGACGCGGATCACGTCGGGATATTGCAGCGCATGCTCGTAGCCCTCGCCACGCGATTTCAGCCAGCGTAGGAGGTCGGCGACCGTCTCGACGCCGGCAGGCAGGTCGACGTCTTCCTCAGGCAGGCCGATGCGCTCGCGCACCCAGGCAAAATAGATGAGCCGGGTCGTCATCTCACTCGTCCATGATGTGCTTGAGGCCGGCGCGGAAATAGTCGTAGCCGGTGTAGAGCGTAACCAGCGCCGCGATCCATAGCAGCACCAGCCCGGTCTGGGTGGTCAGCGGGAAGATCTTGTCGCCGGCCGGTCCGGCCAGCAGGAAGGCGATGGCGACCATCTGGATGGCGGTCTTCCATTTTGCCAGCTGCGTCACCGGCACCGAGACCTTCAGCGCCGCCAGATATTCGCGCAGGCCCGAGACGAGGATTTCACGGCACAGGATGATGATCGCCGCCCACAGCGACCAGCCGGCAATGCCGGCGTGGCGATCGGTGTCGGCCGCCAGCAGCAGCAGGCAGGTGGCGACCAGCAATTTATCGGCGATCGGATCGAGCATCTTGCCGATGTTGGAGGTCTGCTGCCAGGCGCGCGCCAGATAGCCGTCCAGGTAATCCGTGACGCTTGCGAGCAGGAAGATGATCAGCGCCGACCAGCGGGCGAAGTCGCTCGACTTCAGATGGCCCTCGAGAAAAAAGCACAGCACCACCAGCGGCACCGCAATGATGCGGGCATAGGTGAGCATGTTGGGCAGGTTGAACGCGCGCTTGGCCATGTCTTGGGGAACTCTTTCTGCCTGCCTACTCAAATCAGAAGCGAATGTAGGGGGTCAACAGGCCAAAATCGATTGGCCAGCCGAAAACTGCCGAATCCGCTTTAAAGTGCGATGCATGTCGTTGCCCCAAAACCGCTGCGCACTTTTGGGCGACATGCATTCTTTCGGTTGATGCATGTCGTTGTCCCAAAACCGCTGCGCACTTTTGGGCGACATGCATTCTTTCGGTTGATGCATGTCGTTGTCCCAAAACCGCTGCGCACTTTTGGGCGACATGCATCAGCTCTCGTGGAAATGATTGTAGACCAGTTTCGCCACCTGTTCGGAAATGCCGTCGACTTTCCTCAGATCCTCGATGGCGGCGCGACTGACCGCCTTGGCGGTGCCGAAATGCATCAGCAGGGCGCGCTTGCGGCCGGGACCGATGCCGCTGATCTCGTCGAGCGGGCTCTTGACCATCTCCTTCTTGCGGCGCGCACGATGCGAGCCGATGGCGAAACGGTGGACCTCGTCGCGCAGCCGCTGGACAAAGTAGAGGACGGGATCGCGAACCGGCAGCGAAAACGAGTCCCTGCCCTTGACGAAGAAGCGCTCGCGGCCGGCGTCGCGGTCCTGGCCCTTGGCGATGCCGATGGCCACGACGCGGTTCTCGATGCCGAGATCCGAGAGGATCTTGCGCACCGCCGTCATCTGGCCCTGGCCGCCGTCGATCAGGATGACGTCGGGCCAGGCCGGGAAGCTGCCGGAGATATCGTCCTCGGTATCATCGGCCGCCTCGCCTGCCGCCGCATCATCGGCCACGGCAACGTCGCCATGCTCCTTGAGCAGCCGCGAAAAACGCCGCTCCATCACCTCTCGCATCATGCCGAAATCGTCGCCCGGCGTGATCTCGGTCGAGCGGATGTTGAACTTTCGATACTGGTTCTTGACGAAGCCCTCCGGCCCGGCGACGACCATGGCGCCGACGGCATTGGTGCCCATGATGTGGGAGTTGTCGTAGACCTCGATGCGCACCGGCGGCTTCGGCAAGCCGAAGGTCTCGGCGAAACCGGCAAGCAGCCGGCCTTGCGTCGAGGTCTCGGCCAGCCGGCGGCCCAGCGCCTCACGGGCGTTCTGCAGGGCGTTGCCGGTCAGGTCCTTCTTCTCGCCGCGCTGCGGCACCGAGATCGCGACCTTGCGGCCGGCGCGGGTCGACAGCGCCTCGGCCAGCAGTTCCTGATCCTCGACGGCGTGCGACAAAAGGATGGTGCGCGGCGTCGGCTTGTCGTCATAGAACTGCGCCAGGAACGAGCCCAGCACTTCCGATCCCTCCAGCGCCGGATCGGCCTTGGGGAAATAGGCGCGGTTGCCCCAGTTCTGGCCGGTGCGGAAGAAGAACACCTGGATACAGACCTGGCCGCCTTCCTGATGGATGGCGAAGACATCGGCCTCGTCGACCGTCGCCGGGTTGATGCCTTGGTGGCTCTGCACATGCGACAGGGCCGCCAGCCGGTCGCGATAGATCGCGGCGCGCTCGAAATCGAGGTCTTCCGAGGCCTGCTGCATGGCTGCGGAGATCTCCGTCTTCACCTTCTGGCTGCGACCCGACAAGAAGTCCTTCGCCTCGCCGACCAGCTCGGCATAGTCCTCATGCGAAACCTCTCCGGTGCAGGGGCCGGCACAGCGCTTGATCTGGTAGAGCAGGCATGGCCGCGTGCGGTTCTCGTAGAAGGAGTTGGTGCAGCTGCGCAGCAGGAAGGCGCGTTGCAGCGAATTGATAGTGCGGCCAACCGCGCCGGCAGAGGCAAAGGGGCCGAAATAATCGCCTTTGCGCGACCGCGCGCCGCGATGCTTGTAGATGCCGGGCGAGACATGGTCGCCGGTCAGGAGGATATAGGGAAACGACTTGTCGTCGCGCATCAGCACATTGAATCGCGGCCGCAAGCGCTTGATAAGATTGGCTTCGAGCAGCAGCGCTTCGATCTCGGTGCGGGTGACGACGAACTCCATCGTCGACGTCTCGCGCACCATGCGGCCGATGCGGTTGGTGTGGAACCTACCTTGAGCGTAGTTGGTGACGCGCTTCTTCAGGTTGCGCGCCTTGCCGACATAAAGCACGTCGCCGGCGGCGTTCATCATGCGGTAGACGCCGGGCGCGTTGGGCAACCGCTTGACCAGTGTCTGGATCACCTCGGCGCCGACCATGCCTTCGACGTCGCCGGCATGCGGCGTCCAGTCGATGGCGGTAAAGGCTATGTCGGGCCCAGCAGGCGCAACAATCTCTTCCGCCGCCTCGTCCTCAAGGTCGATATCGGGGGGCAGATCGTCGTCGCCGCCGCGCGGCTTGCTTTTGTGGTCTACAGGACTCATTCCGCCATGCCTGTCACATCGGGCGTCTGCCATGCAAGATGCTGGCCGCCATCGAGCGCGATCATCTGGCCGGTGACAGAGCGCGCTTCCCAGAGATAGCGGATGGTGGCGCCGAATTCCGGCAATTCCGGGCCACGCTTGAGGATCAAACCTTCGACCTGCGCAGCAAAATCGCTGTCGTCCTGGCGAGCGTTCTTCAGGGTCGGGCCCGGACCAATGGCATTGACGCGGATGCGGGGACCGAGCGCTTGCG
Source organism: Mesorhizobium calcicola (assembly GCF_042682105.1). Taxonomy (NCBI): domain Bacteria; kingdom Pseudomonadati; phylum Pseudomonadota; class Alphaproteobacteria; order Hyphomicrobiales; family Phyllobacteriaceae; genus Mesorhizobium; species Mesorhizobium calcicola. The sequence continues at coordinate 164,716 of NZ_JBHUGY010000064.1, read as the reverse complement.
CCATCATCTGCGTGGCGGTCCACAGCGTCGACTTGGACAGCGCATAGGAGAAATACCGCGGCGTCGGCCGCCAAACGCGCTGATCGATGATGTTGACGATGAGGCCCTCCTGCGCTGGCGGCAACGCCCGGGCGAAGTGCTGCGCCAGCAGCGCCGGCGCCTTCACATGCACGGCAAAGTGCCTATCCCAAGCCCGCCAGTCGAAGTCCAGAACTGAATCGTCCTCGAACAGCGACGCATTGTTGACCAGCAGCGAGAGCGGCCCGAGCGCTTCCGCCTGGCCGACGAGGTCGCCGACGGCGTCCATATCGGTGAGGTCGGCGGCGACCACGGCGGCGCGGCCACCGGTCCGGTTGATCAGGCCGGCCATTGCATCCGCTTCGTCACGCGACCGATTGCAGTGGATGGCTACGGCAAAACCGTGGGCGGCGAGATCCTCGACGATCGCCCTGCCGATCCGTCTCGCCCCGCCCGTCACCAGCGCCGTGGCAGTGGCTTTGCTCATATGGCGTCAATCCTCAATTTCGGTCCGAAAAACCGATGCCGGCGAAATGTGGCCCGGCATGCGTTAAGTGGCGTTCGCACCTTGGGCAGCATTGTGGCGAAACGACCGTTTGGGCGTTCCGACTCGTCCTGGACCCGGAGCCCCCGTTCGCAATATAGGACGCTGGACTCCTTGCACCAAGCGGCGTGCCGTGCGGCATGAAGCGGCTCCTGCCATTTCGCTGTTGCGAAGATGCAACGTCAAGGTTCCGCCTCAATCGCGCCGGGGAATGACCCAAGTTCAGGTTCGCTTCAGCCGCATTTTGACACGACATTTGGAACCGACGAACGCCAGATCCGTTTCACCCCCCGGACGGGTCGATGGCGATCGTGAGAAAACAAGCCTGTGTCCTGTGGCTTAAGGAGTAAAGAACAATGCAAGCCAATCTCAAATTCGCACGGCCGCTGGCCGTGGCGCTCGGGCTCTTCGCCCTCAGCGGAACCGCCTACGCCGCGGACGTCGTCCAGGAAGAGCCGCCGGCACCCGCCCCGGTTGCCGAACTCCCCGTCGCATCCTGGGCTGGCCCCTATGCCGGTCTCAATGTTGGCTATGGCTTCAGCGGCCGTACCAAGGAAAGGGATTTCGGCGTTGAAACCGACACCAAGGGTTTCATCGGCAGTGCCTTCGGCGGCTACCAGTGGCAGCAGGAGAACTTCGTCTACGGTGCTGAAGCCGAACTCGGCTACAACGGCGTCAAGGGCGACGATAACGGCATCGACTCCAAGGCTGGCTTCGAAGGCTCGCTGCGTGCCCGTCTTGGCTATGCCGTGACCCCGGAAATCCTGCTCTATGGCACCGGCGGTCTCGCCGGCAGGAGCCTGAAGGTGGAAGACACTGTCCTTGGCACCAGCGATCGCGCTACCATGCTCGGCTGGACCGCCGGCGTCGGTACTGACATCAAGCTGACCGACAATGTCTTCGGCCGCGTCGAGTATCGCTACACCGATTTCGGCAGCAAGGACTTCGGTGGTGGTATCGGCAACGTAAAGGCCACCGACAACCGCGTCACCTTCGGCGTCGGTATGAAGTTCTAAGTCGTTCAAGCCACGACACGAAAAAGCCGGGCCTCGCGCCCGGCTTTTTTTGTGTCCAATGGGTCATTTGGGGAATCGATCACCCCTGGGGTGATCAACAAGATCACCCGGGGTGATCAATCGATCACCCGGGGATGCAACCTTTCAGCTCCGGAAATTTCTCGTCGAAGCGCGCTGCCCAGCGTATCAGCCGGGCGCGGCCCTTTTCCCATTTTCCGGCAAAGCGCAGTGAGAGGTAGCCGAGGCAGGCGCGCAGGGCCATGTGGCCGGCGGTGATCTTCTTCGGCAGCTTTGGCGGGTTGGCGTTGAGCAGATCGAGCGCTGCCGTGATCTTTGCCCACTGGCGATCGAGCCAGGGCTGATAGACCATCTCTTCAGGCCGCGTGCGTCGTTCATAGACCATCGACAGCGCACAGTCGCAAATGCCATCCGCCAACGCCTCCAGCACTTCCGCCTCGAGGCGCTTGTCGGGATTGCGCGGAAACAGCGCGTTCTTCGAAACACGATTGAGGTGCTGGGTAATGGCGCGGCTGTCATGGATCGAGCGGCCGTCGTCGAGCACCAGCACCGGGATCTTGCCCAGTGGATTGGCGCCGGTCAGTTCGGCCGGTTTGTCCTCGGTCTTGACCGGCACGAGATCGATGGCGATGCCGGCATAGGCTGCTGCCATGCGCACTTTGGAACTGTAGGGAGAAGAAGAAGCATAGAGCAGTCTGGGCATGATCGGGTTCCTGTTTGCCGGCCGGCACTTTTGCCCGGGAGCGGCTGCCCGGCAATGGCCAGGCGACAAAAAACCAACTGCCAGAAAACCGGTGAAGGTTTCCTGCCATGGCCACCGTGACCTGGCTACAGACGGATACGCGATCCAGACGGAGCAAGAAAAACTCGGCAGAGCGGAACACCCGACCTGCGTTTCAATCCTCCGCAACCCCGGCTTTGCGGCGGGGCATTCGCTTCATGACCAGGCGCGAAAGAAAGCCAAACGATGCGAGCAAGCGAGGCAGCCTGTCCGGCGCCTCGCTTTGCTGCCCTGGCCCCCTTCTCCGACGGTCTTGCGCACGGCCCGAAAACCAGTTCCGGTTTCCGGAATGATCATGCGCCGATCGCAAGTGTCGAAGCGTTCTCCGCGCATCCAGCAGGACACACAGTGCTCCAACGAGACGCGGTCTACTTCTTGGCCGGCGCCTTCGCCTTTGCCGGCGCTGCCTTGGCCTTGGGGGCCGCTGCTTTCTTCACGGCGGGCTTTGTTGCTGCCGCCGCCGCTTTCTTGGCCGGTGCTGCTTTCTTAGCCGGTGCTGCCTTGGCGGCGGGCTTGGCCGCGGCCTTCGCGGGAGCTGCCTTCTTGGCTGCGGGCTTCGCCGCGGGTTTCGCCGCCGCCTTGGCTGCCGGCTTCTTGGCCGGTGCTGCCTTGGCGGCCGGCTTTGCCGCTGCCTTCGCCGGCGCTGCCTTCTTCACTGCCGGTTTCGCCGCGGCCTTGGCTGCTGCCGGCTTCTTGGCCGGCGCTGCTTTTGCCTTTGCCGGCGCTGCCTTCGGCTTGGCCGCAGGTGCTGCTTTCTTCACCGCTGCCGCGACCTTCGCCGTTGCTGCTTTCACGGGTGCTTTCTTTGCCGGTGTCTTGGATGCCGGCGCCTTAGACGACTGTTTCGCCATGTCATGCCCCTTGCGTTACGCCGACGGCCGTGAATGACCTCGGCGGGCAATGCATATCTGACTCGCGGCTCTCTAGCCAGCGAAGCAATAGAGTGATTTCTGCAGCTTAAATTTTGGTTACGGATGGCACACGATCATGCTGATCACCGCAAAGATTCTCTGCTGATCTTCGATCACTGCCAGCAGTTCGCCGCCGACACTCTCCGCGCCCTGCGAGACCGGCGCCCCTGAAGGTCAGCGAGCGGCTTTGTGCGTTGATCTTCGGCCGCGAACATCATGACCTGCTGCTCGATCGTACGATCATCTCGTTGAAGCGGACGATCTACACAGATCACCAGAGCAATGCGACGACCGATCGCCGCATCACCTTGTCAAGCATGATCCCGTCACCCGCTTGCGCGTGAATTGACAGATGACTCTACATCACAGAGTATTCTGCGTGGGGCAGAGGAGCGTTTCGATGTCGATCGCACAAGAGCAAGCGGCGCTGTCGTTGCCCGAGATCGCGTTCCATGGCGACCTCGTCTGTGGTCGTCGGCTTCGTCCCTTCGGAGCCGATCGATGAGCGCGGACGAAATCATCCACCAGAGCACGCGGCTCAGGATCATGGTCGCCCTGAACATGCTGGAAACGCGCGAGATGCTGGAATTCACCCGGCTGAAGGCCATCGTGGGCGTCACCGACGGCAATCTTGGCGCGCATCTCGATACGCTGGCCAGGGCCGGTTATGTCGAGATCGAAAAGCTGTTCGTCGGGCGCCGGCCGCAGACTCGCATCAGGGCAACGACGAGCGGACGGCGCGCGTTCCGCGGTCACGTCGCTTTTCTGCGCAAAATTCTCGATCAGGCCGAGGCGGCGCAGCGCAAAAAATAGCGCTGCGATTGGGCGAAATCTCTCTAACTCTTGTTTGACGCAATTCCGGACGGAAAGCCGTTTCGCACTTTTCCTGGAATTGCTCTAACGCGTGGCGACCACGGCGACGCCGGCGCCGATCATCACACCGCCCGCCGCACGGTTGACCCTACGCACGATCTTTGGCGTGCGCAGCAGGCCGCGGGCGCGGCCGGCGAGGATGACATGGCCGCCGATCACCACGAGTTCGACAGCCAGGATCACCATCGTCAGCACACCGAGATGACCAGCGTCGAGCGCCGCGCCGACCACGTTCGGCAGCTGCGCCACATAGAACAGCGGCATTTTCGGATTGCCGAGGTTGAGCGCGATACCCGTAGCGAAGATCGTCAGCAGCCCGCATCGTCCGGAGACGGGTTGCAGGTCCGGCACCACGGGCACGGCGGTCCACAGCCTGATGCCCATCCAGATCAGATAGGCCGCTCCGCCATAGCGAAGCACCATCATGACGATCGCCATCTTGGCGGCGATCATCGACAGGCCGAAGGCGGCGAGGACCAGGAAGATGAGAATGCCGACCACCGTGCCCGCGCCATAGGCAATGCCCGACGCAGCACCGCTGGAGATCGTACGGGCGACGATCGTCATGTTGTCCGGACCGGGACTGGCAGCGAACACGAAGAAGGCCGCCGTGAAGGCAAGGATGGTGGCAAGGTCCATGAAGACTCCCGAACTGGCCTGTCGCTCTCGGGCGTTCAGGCTAGCCGATTTGCCTGCCGGCGGGAAAGCCGCGTTTAGCGCAGGACGCGGCAGCGGCCGTTGTAGACCATCCAGCGGTCGAAGCCCGAGACGCAGAATTCGACATTGTCGCCGATCGAGGCGAAGCCCTGGCCTTCCTCGATCAGATACCAGATGGTGCGGTCACGGCCGTCTGACAGGCTGACGGTGGCGCCGCAGTAGCGGCGGCCGATCGGCCAGGTGTCGTTGGCCGCCAGATAACGATGCTGATGGATGCGCCGGAAATCGGTGATCTGCACGTCCGGCAGATGCGGCACGTGACGCACCTGATAGGAAAAGCGGCTGGTGATCTTGTTGAGCACCCAGGCTTCGCCGCAGACGCCGCCATCATCGTCGGAATAGACGCCGAGGTCGGCCGCCTGCACGGCCTGGGTGACGCCGAGAGGCACGGCAAGCGGAGTGCAGAGCGAAATCAGGGCAGCAAGTGCGGATTTGGCGAAGCGAGTCATGGCAGCCTCTCAAGGTCGATTGCGCGCACTCTGCGGATTCGCTTGGCGGCGGTCAAGCGGTTGCGCTGACGATGGTTTCCCAGTTCGAAACCGCGTTGGCCAAAGCCGGACTTGCATGGAACCGGAATGGCTCCGGTGATCGCTTCCGCGCATCGTCGCCAAGCGCTGAGCGTCGCCTCGTCCGGCAAGTCAGTCGACTTACGAAAACCGCTCTCAGACCGACCAGCGCGAACCCCGCAGCTGATTGCCGATCTTTGCCCAGTTCGCCTCCGTCAAGCCTGCTCGCCGGCCAGCCATTCCATTGACCAGTGCGCCGGCCTTTCCACGGCGAGCAATCCGTGTAGCGCCGGCAGCAGCGTCCGCAGTTCGCCCTCCAGCGTGAAAGGCGGGTTGACCACCAGCAGGCCGCTGCCGTCGAGGCTGGGTTGCGAAGAGGCGGGCCTGATCTCGAATTCTATGTCGAGCAGCTTCGGGATGCCGGATTGCTTCAGCGCCTTGCGGAACGCGATGATCGCCTTGCGGTCTTTGATCGGATACCACAGCGCATAGATGCCGCCGGGCCAGCGCTTGTGCGCCCTTATGAGCCCGTCGACGAGGCGTTCGAATTCGCCGGCTTCCTCGAATGGCGGATCGATGAGCACCAGGCCGCGCTTTTCCTTCGGCGGCAGATGCGCGCCGAGCGCCAGCCAGCCGTCGAGCTCAATGACACGGGCCTGGAAATCGCCGGCAAAGAGTGTCCGCAGCTTGCCCGCGTCCTTGGGGTGCAGTTCGATCGCCGACAGCCGGTCCTGCTTGCGCATGAGATGACGCGCAATCAGCGGCGAGCCCGGATATTTCTGGATGCCGCCGTCGGGATTGAGCGACCGCACGGCTTCCAGATAGGGCGCGAGCAGTTCCGCCACCGTGCGGCTGAGCGGGGCATCGATCAACCGGCCGATGCCGCCTTGCCACTCGCCAGTCTTCTGCGCCTCGACCGAGGACAGATCGTAGCGGCCGATTCCTGCATGGGTGTCGACAACACGAAACGCCTTGTCCTTCTGCTTGAGATATTCAAGCAGTCGTGTCAGCACGACATGCTTGACGACGTCGGCAAAGTTTCCGGCGTGATAGGCGTGGCGGTAGTTCACTTGGGGCCCCTGCCCCAGCGTGGCGGTGGCGGCTGCGAATTCGGATTTGCCGGCCGCCCGCCAGCAGTCCGCAAGGTCAGCAGAAACCCGACCAGGCCGATCGCCATCAGCGAGTAGCCAACCGGTCGTGCGCGGCTGTCGATCTCGCCGACGCCGGAGCGCAGGATGAGATCGACCGCCCGCATCGGAATGTCCTCGGCATCACCCGGACCGACGGTGAAGAGGTACGGACCGGGGCTGACGGTCGCGATCACGCCGGCCTCATCGCGAAAAATCTTATCGGGCAGTTGCGGGCTGGCCTGGCGCGGATTGTCGGCATGGTTGAACTGCAGCGTCGAGGCGAGCACCGTGCGGCCATTGGTGGCTGATGTCAGCGTCAGCACCGTGCGCTGCTGCGAGACAATGCGCTCGGCTCTTGCGGTCAGGTCGACAAGCACCCGCACCGGCGCGTCGCGGCTGCCGAGCGGCACCGTCAGCGGCTTGAAGCGGCCCTGCTCATAGACGCGCCAGGTGCCGATCTCGTGACCGGAGAAATTGCTCATCGCCCAGGGATAGATGACACTGATGCCCGTGCCGGCGAGCAGGATCAGGACAAACAGAAAGCGCATGCGAATAAAGCCCCCCTTGATGCGACTATCCTCCATTGGCACCGTCGCGGATACGCTCCATCTCGTCCAGTAGCATGTCGAGGCCAAGCTCGAAGGTCTTGTGGAAACCGGCGCTTCCGAAATAGGCCCCGGCTGTCCTGACGCTGGGAAAATCCCTCGCCAGCTGCTCGTCACTGACCGTGGTCACCGCCGAAGGGCCTTTGGCGTAGCCCGCGGTCTCGTCGAGGATCGCACCCATAAGGTAATAGCTGGCGGCGCGGAACAGCCGTGCGCTCAGCTCCGGACCGAAGCCTCCCGCTTCGAACAGGCCGATGACACCGTCCAGCTTGGCAAGGCATGGCGGCGAATTCATGCGGTAGACGACAACGAACGGCGCGAAGGCCGGATGCTCGGTCGCGACGCGACGGTATTCCTGCATGCCGATACGGATCCTTTCGCGCCAGGGCACGCTGTCATCGGGGATGACAATCGCGCTCATCTGCCGATCGACCAGCGCCTCGTAAAGATGCGCCTGCGAGGGAAAGTGATGGTAGATGCTCATCGCCTCACAGCCGAGCGCGGCCGCCAGCTTGCGCATCGAAAAGCCGGCAAGCCCCTCCCTCTCGATCACCTCGAAGGCCGCGTCCTCGATCATCTCGCGAGACAGCCGCCCGCGCATTCTCTTTTTTTTGATCGATGAGTCCATGGCGTCGCTTGACAACTTACACTGTAAGGTTCATTTTCCACTCTACCTTACACAGTAAGGCTAACAAAGACCAGAGGTGAAAATCATGTCGAACCGTCGCATCGTCGAATCCCTGCACTCTTCCATCCGCCGTGCCTTCCTGCTCACCGCCGCGGCCTGCGTCCTCTCCTTCGGCGCGGCCTCAGCCCATGCCGATGAATACGATGCAACCATCAAGGACATCCAGTCGACCATGGGCGGCGTGCCCAGCTTTGTGAAGCAGTTTCCCAAAGCGGGCCTGCCCGGAGCCTGGGCCGAGGTCAAGGCCATCGAACTCAGCGACAAGACGGCGCTGCCGCCAAAGGTCAAGTCGCTGATCTCGCTGGCGGTGGCGGCGCAGATTCCCTGCAACTACTGCATCTGGTCGGACACCCAGGACGCCAAGCGCGCCGGCGCCACCGACGAGGAGATTCAGGAAGCCGTGGCAATGGCAGCACTGACCCGCCACTGGAGCACCATCTTCAATGGAATGCAGGTCGATTTCGAGACGTTCAAGAAGGAAATGGGCGGGGAGTGAAGGCTGGGATCAAAAACCTGCTGCCCGAGATCATGGCATGGCCCGCCGATGACGGGTCATGCCCATCCGGAGCACCCGCTTGCCGCTGGTCCCAACAATGCCGAGTGGGTCCACCACGATCGGCCGGTTGATCAGGATCGGACGCCCCAGCATGAAATCCGGGATCTCGTCGTCACTCCCCTTGGGATCGCCAAGGCCGGGTTCCGCGTAAGGCGTGCCCTTCTCGCGTCGCAGTTCGCGCGGTGCGACCATCGGGAGCAACCAGATTGGCGGCGTGGTCGAGAAGCCCGGCGTCGGCCTTATGGTTAACCATTCACAAACAGAGTTAATTAAGGAATTGCTAAATTAGTTGACTGGAATTTTCACAGGTATATTTTTGATGCGTTGGGATGTGCAATTTGGGCGGGCAATCGACGATGATGGCACCAAGCGTGTAATCGAGATTTCGCGGCGCAGAGAAATGCTGAACGGCAGCATACAGATCGTGTAGCAGCACCAGCTCCGCGAACCCACAGAACAATTAAAGCACATCAATGATGGCGATTCCGCCGACGCGGAGGGTTGTCACGTTCTCAAGGACGTGGCCGGGCAATGCTCTTGTCCCGGCCCGGCGGTAGCGTGCGGGTGCGTGTGAGGCAGCATGAGTAAGCTCATCAAGGTCCTGAAACTGGAATCCGGGAACAGTCAAAGGGGCGCCAACCAAAAACGAAGCCGCGCCCTGGTCGCCGGAGGTGCGGGATTTTTGGGATCGCATCTGTGTGAACGTCTTTTGCGGGACGGATATGACGTTGTCGCGCTGGATAATTTCCACACTGGCAAGCGATACAATCTCAATGTCCTGCTGCGCAATCCGAGATTCACGTGCATCGAGCACGACATCGTCGATGCATTGCCTTTGGGTCTTCAATTCGATGAGATCTACAATCTCGCCTGCCCAGCCTCTCCGCCGCACTACCAGGAAGACCCGATCCATACTTTCAAGACAAGCGTGCTTGGTTCGCTGAACCTTCTGGAACTGGCGCGGCAGAACAACGCCAAGATATTCCAGGCATCGACGTCCGAAGTCTATGGCGACCCTTTCGTGCACCCACAGCCCGAGAGCTATTTCGGCAACGTCAACACGCACGGACCGCGGTCCTGCTACGATGAGGGCAAGCGCTCGGCCGAGACCCTGTTCTTCGACTATTCGAGAACATATGGCCTCGATGTCCGCGTCGCCCGCATTTTCAACACCTATGGCCGCCGCATGCAGCCCGACGATGGGCGCGTGGTTTCGAACTTCATCGTCCAGGCGCTGCGCGGCGAAGACCTGACCGTCTATGGCAGCGGCCTGCAGACGCGTTCCTTCTGCTATGCCGACGACCTGATCGAGGGCTTTGTCCGGCTGATGAATGCGCCGAGTGCGCCCAAGCATCCGGTCAATCTCGGCAACCCCGGCGAATTCACGATCATGGAACTGGCGACGCTGGTCGTCGACCACACCAACTCCCGATCGAAGATCGTGCATCGGCCGCTGCCGGTCGACGATCCCAGACAGCGCAAGCCGGACATTTCCTTTGCCAGGGACAATCTCGGTTGGGAGCCGAAAATCAGCCTGAGCCAGGGGCTCGCGCATACCGTCGACTATTTCGACACCCTGCTCTACGGGAGCAAGCTGGTCAAAGGAGCCGCAGCGTCATGGCCCGCCCTACAATCCTGGTGACCGGTGGTGCCGGCTTCATCGGCAGCCACACCTGCAAGCAGTTGGCCGCCGCCGGCTATTTGCCGGTGGTTTTCGACAATCTGAGCCGCGGCAACGAGAAATCCGTCGCCTGGGGGCCGCTTGTCGTCGGCGACATCCGGGACCGGAATGCGCTGCAGCGGGCGATGAAGACCCACCGGCCGGCAGCGGTCATCCACTTTGCGGCGCTGGCCTATGTCGGCGAGTCCGTTCACGAGCCGGCTGAATACTATTCGACCAATGTGACGGGCACCATCGCGGTGCTTGATGCGGCGCGCGCGAACACCATCGAGACCATCATCTTCTCCAGCAGCTGCGCAACCTACGGCGTGCCGGAAGCGTTGCCCATTCGCGAGACCTCCTCGCAAAATCCGATCAGCCCCTACGGGCGCACCAAGCTGATGGGCGAACAGATCATCGGCGACTATGCGTCCGCATACGGAATGAAATTTGTCATCTTGCGCTATTTCAACGCTTGCGGCGCCGACCCCGACGGCGAGCTTGGCGAGTGGCATTCGCCCGAAACGCACCTGGTTCCCAGGGTGCTCATGGCCGCATCAGGCATCATCGACGAGATCGAGGTTTTCGGCACGGACTACGACACGTCGGACGGCACGTGCGTGCGGGATTATATCCACGTCAGCGATCTGGCCCGCGCCCATCTGAAAGCTCTCATGCATCTCGAGGGCGGCGGACAAAGCCTGGCGGTCAACCTCGGCACAGGGCGGGGCGTGTCCATCAAGGAGATTGTCCAGGCGGTCAGCCGAATGACGTCAAGATCGGTTCCAGTCGTCCTCAGGACCCGGCGCCCGGGAGACCCGGCGGAGCTCTACGCCGATCCGGCAAGCGCGCGCGAACATCTTGGCTTTATGCCGGAGCTTTCCGACATCGACACGATCGTCAGGACGGCTGCCCCATTTTTTGGTCTGGAGGCGAAACCGATGAGACTGCCGCCAACCAAGGCGGCAGCGCCTGTCGCCGTTCGATGGCTCAGGAATAGCGGGGGCGGCAGCTCGCGCGTTGGCCAAATCCGCTAGGGCTGCAGATATAAGGCGAATTCCCCAGGAACGGGCCGCCATTGCCCGGATTGTAAGAGGCTTTCACCGGCGCCGGCGTGCGGACCTTGACCCGCTGCGGCGATGCAAAGGCGTAAGCCTTTTCAATCGCCCGCACTGCGCTCGTCATCTGGACAAGAGGCTCGCTTCTGAGCGAATGAACCGTGGACCTGGCGCGGACCGGCTGGACCGCGGGTTTGCCGCGAAGCGAGTGGACCACAGGCTTGACGAGGATCGAATTGGTTTTGGTTGCATCCATACTCTGACAACCTGAAACCATCGCGACCACCACCGCAGCCACAATGACAAACGCGTTGTTTTTGCCTGAGCCAAACGCGCCTATTGCGAAATTTTTCATTAGGTGTCCCCTGCCAGAGGCGAGTTGCGACATACTTTGCTTTCGTCGCTTTCACGCCGCGTAAGCGACCGCTCGCTACCACATACGCAGGAACATTAGACATCACTTATTAAAATTCATGAAAACCATATGGTGAGCTTGCCGTCTGGTCGTTCCGTCAGATTCTATTGAAATGCGATCAATCCGCAGTCAGCGCGCCGACCCCACAGGCCTGACCGCTTGAGCTTCACGATAAGTGATTCGCCAATGCCGTGACAGCCGCCCGGCAAGAGCAGCAGCCTGCTCAAAACAGAGACGAATCTGGGTTGTATGCTCAACCTGTCAGGATGGGGACCGGCGCGGGGGTGCAGTTCCGCTCAACCGCCGCTTTTGACTGGATCTGGCTGCTGGTCGGGGCTGATCATCTGACGTGTCTTTTCGAAAGTCGCAGCTGTCGTATCTCCGGATTTGAACTTGTCGTACTCCTGCCCGAGCTGCGCCGGCGACGCCTGAAAAACATACCAGGAGCCGCGCGGATCCTTCATCTGGTATATCGTGCCGCCCAATCTGTGATGGCTGAAGCAGGCTCGCCCCTGCGTGCTACCGGCAAGCGTCTTCCATTTTGCATCCATGCATAATTTGCCATTCTTGGTGACCAACCACCTGCCCTGGCCGATCGATGCATTGGCGCCGCCGGTCCAGGCGCGAAACTGGCGCCCATCCTTGGCAAAATAGGCAGCGCCATTTTCCCAGACCCATGTGCGGTCGGCATAGAGGGGAACCAATTCCGCCGGGGTGATCGGCGCCGCCGCGGCGACCGCCGACACGTCGACTTCCTCGGCCGTCGCGGCGTTTGGGCCGCTGACCAACAGCGGCTGCGCAACAATCATCGTCAACAGAAAGCAGCGGATCGACAGGATACCAGCCACGGAAGTGATCCTCCAAATGACAACCGGCTGAGGGTGGGACAGGGCCGGCTAGCGTACCATCTCATCTCTTCTTGTTTGTCACCGACTCTCGTTCCAGCCCGGATCGAAGTAGAAATTGCGGTCGCCGGCTTCGCCCCGGCCAGCACCGGAAACCACATAGGCGATCCTGACGATGCGGACGCGACCAGCGCCCTGCTGCAGCCCATATATGCCTTCCAGTCCGCGGTCGTAAAATCCCACGGCCGGAACCGAGAGCGCAATACAGGCGAGCGATGCCTGCCAGGCGAGTTTCACAATATTGGCGCGCAGCGAAATCCTGTTCTCGATGAGGTGCCTGGTGACGATCACAACCACCAGCAGCCCGTAGATCAACGCATTGAACGCGGCGAGCCAGTAGAAGCCGGTGGCGTTCGAAGGATGATCCACGAGAAGAACCGGCAAGGACGCACCAACCGCAAGCACCACATAGGGAACGATGACGCGGGCGGGCAGAAGGTCCTTGGGACCGCTCCCCTTGGGGGTAACGCGGAAATCGACGAAGGATTTGGTCAGGAAATCGCGGATCGACGACAGCGTGCCGGCGAGCACCCATGGCCAACGCGCGAAGAACAGGAACAGCGTCCCCTCCCAGCTGAGCGTCTTGGCGGTGATCGGGCGCGAAAGGCCGAACGCCTTCAGCATCATCACGAGGACGATGAGGGCAATCGAGTTCGGAGCATAGTAGAACAGGAAGTCGGCATACATCACGTCGGCAAAGTTCTGGCCCGAACACAGCGCATAGATCGGCATGACGTACATCAGAAGCGCAAACACGGCGAACAGCGGATACCAAAGCTGGCAAAACAGGAACTGAAATTTCAACCGTCGCGGCAGCTTGGAAAGGTAGCTGGGCGAGTATTCGAGCAAGATCGTCATCAGGCTCCGCGACCACTGGAATTCCTGCGTGACAAGATCAGCAAAGGTTTGCGGGCCGTCGCCATGCGCGATGGCGTCGATGGCATGCACACCGCGCCATCCGGCCGCATTGATCAGCATCGACGTGGAATGATCCTCGGCCAGTTCCGGGCCAAGACCACCCGCTTGCCTCAGCGCGGTGGTTCGCACGGCATAGTGCGAGCCGATGCAAAGCGGAGCTCCACCGCCCGTGTGGCCGGACTGCAGGGGCCCGTGAAACATCCCTTCCGGAAACAGCCGGCCGCGCGCCGACCAGCTGTCAACGGCATTGTTGTCGCAAATGCTCGGCGCCGAGACATAGCCAACCGCAGGATCGGCGAAAGGAAACAGGATTTCCCGGAGATAGGTTGGCGTTGGTACGTGGTCGGCATCCATCTGAGCGACGAAATCATAGCGCTCATAGCCATAGTGATCGTAGAAAAATGCCAGGTTCCCCTCTTTGCAGCGCGTCCGGCGTGGCCACACCTTGCGATGATAATCTTCCCGGCCCCGCCGGGTCGAAATCATGACGTTGTGGGCATCGCACCAGGCGATCGTCTCCTCGGATGGGTCCTCGTCGGCCAGCCATGTATCATGTGGATAATCCTGCGCCAGCATCGCTTCGAGCGTGCGCGCAACCACGGCAAACGGTTCGGATGGGGCCTTGGTGACCACCATCGCGACCCGCGAACGCTTCAGGATCGTGTGAAGCTTGGACGGCTTTTTCGACGCATGCACGTTCAGGAGGAAGTACAACGGCATGAGCGTCAGCCACACCAGAATGAGTGTCGCGAATGCGTATGGCCCGACATGCTCGACATGCTCGGGCTTCAGCCACCAGAACCAGAAAAATCCCAGCGTGACGAACCAGAAAACCAGGGCCAGTCTCAAGACCCATTGCTGGGTGGTCGACAGCACAGGCACCAGAAAGGGACCCTTCCGCGCAGTGGCGGCCAGGGCCGTCTCAGGTCGACGTGCCCGTCTGCTTGTACGGCCGACAGTGCCTGCCTGAACGGAAGCACCCATACACTTACTCGCCGCCACTTTGGGCTTCCACCGACAGATGGCTGAAAGCTCTCAAATCCCGACGGTAGAATCAGCTCACGCTTTCTTAGAGTCAACTAAATTAAGCGTTCGTTAACTACAATTGTTGAGGTCTGGTTAGTCTAACACCTTGAATCGGGAGGGGAATAAAACGTCACCGACCCAGCCTCGCAATGACGAGCCGGCAAACTTTTCAGTGTTGAAAGTTCGCTGACGGGCCGAAGCTGTTCGGTGGCGGAGCAGGCTCGGGAGAAGCGTTAACCATGTTTCGGGCGACAGGGTTAATCAACCGTTAATTGTCCTTGACTCTTGGTCGCGACCGGCTCTTAATTTAGCTAGGGATAATATATCGGGATATTGACGCGAATTTGTGAGTATCGCGGCGATCCTTCTCTCCGTAGCTCCTCGATGTCGGCGCCTTGAGAGATAATAGTTTGTTGGGTGGGCCCTGTGCGAGGTTCGCAAGCCTGCCGGTGGTCGCTCCGAAATCCCGCAGATTCCACCAATAGAGCCGATCGGTCTTGGGTAGTCGCGTCGATCAGGCATCGCCGCGCACGGGCGAAGCTTCAACTTCCGCAGGATGTCGAAGCCATGGGAGATCAACATGAAGAACTCCGCAACAAATGCACTTGCAATCGCGCTGGTATTGGGCGGAAGCGCCGCGTTCCCCACCGCGGGAGGCGCCGGCTCCGCGGCGGCAACGGACCCCGTTCAGACGAGCAGCGCCGCTTCGGCGTTCGGTTCCTATGATCCCTACGGGGACTTCAGTGCCGACAAGAGCGCCAGCATCGAAGAGCTGTTCCTGCCCTGGGAAGACGTCGATCTGGCGAGCCTTCCCTTGGCCGATGCCTATGCCCTTCAGCGTGGACGTTCGCTGTTGATCACGGTTGAGCCATGGACCTGGTCGAAGGACTGGCGCATCACCCCGATCGAACTGCGCAACGGCATATTGAGCGGCAAGTATGACGCCAACATGCAGGCAATCTGCAACCTGGCAGGCGCCATGAAGAGCCCTGTAACCATTCGCTGGGCGCAGGAAATGGAGGACAAGAACGGCCGCTTCACCTGGGCCAACTGGGCGCCAAAGGACTATATCGCGGCCTACAAACGTGAAGTCGATCTCTGCCGCAAGGCGGCCCCGGCCGCCAAATATATGTGGTCACCCAAGGGCGAAGAGGGTCTGGAAAAATATTACCCTGGCGACGACTACGTCGACGTCATCGGCCTGTCGGTGTTCGGCCTGCAGAAAAAGGACAATAACGAGACCGGTCATGACCGGACGTTCGCCGAGGCGCTGAAGCCCGGCTATGACCGCGTCGCGGGCTTCAACAAGCCGGTCGTGGTGGCGGAGCTCGGCTATGTCGGGAAGCAGGAATATGTCTCGCGATGGGAAATCGATACCCGCAAGTCCTATTCGGAATTTCCTGCTCTGACCTCGGTCGTCTACTTCAACCAGAAGGAAGTGTGGCCGTGGTTGGGTGACTATGGGCTGCCCGATTGGAGGGTTACCCAGCATGTCTTGCCCTAGAGCCGGATGATTTCAGGTCGAATCGACCTGAAATCTGAAATCCGCCTCTAGATCAAAGATAGAGCATGATGTCGTCCGAAAACCGCTTCGCATCTTTTCGACATGATGCTCCGGGGATGCTGTACCGGGCGTGGTGCAAAACCGGGCGTGGCGTAAAATAATGGGGGTAGAGTTGTGAAACGAGTGCTGGGGAATTGTATCGGAACGGCGCTTGCCTGTTCCATAGGTGTCTTCGCCTTGCAGCTTCCCGCGACTGCCAAGACAGCGGCGCAAGTCGCCGAACTGGCCAAGCAGGCCGAGGCGGTGCCCGATGAGGGTATCTACCAGATGTATCAGAACCGTTCGTGGCTCTGGGGTCGAAACGGCGCTGGATATTTTGCCATGCAGCGCCGTCAATTCAGCGCCTGGACCTCGGACAAGGGCAAGCTGGGCTACGGCGACGGCATCTGGTTCATCCCTGGAGGAGGCAAGCTTTGCTTCCGCGCAAAATGGCACGGAGCAGGAGGCGACTCCAACGCCCTCACCTGTTTCGAGCATCGCCAAGCCGGCAGGGTGCTTTACCAACGCAAGATTCCGGATGGCGACTGGTACGTTTTCAGGAACTCGCATCGCAACCTGGCGGACGAGTTCATGAAAATAAAATATGGCGACTACGTCACCTGGAAACAGAACCGGATAAAGGCAAAGCCGTAGACAGTGTCATCCGCGACAAGCCGATAATGGCGTCGCCATAACGATCGTGGATGTTCTTCATGTCGGCGTTCCCGGATCGATCCGCTTGCTGTATGGCGCGCCGAGCGGCATGCGCCACGGCGCACTGAGGCGTCGCCTGCCCCGCCACTGGCATAGCGCTCGATAACGCCGGTAGCGGCTTCGAGCTGGCCATGGCCGAGCCCCCGAGCACATGCGACGAGTTGGCGCCTATCAACCTACAAAGCGGTTGGCGCCAGATCCACGGGCAGATAAAAGACCTTCCTCCCGGCACGAAAATCAACAAGGTGACGATCGGCGACCGTTAAAGCCGTCTACGCCTTGCGCTCCCAGCGGCGGTCCGGAGTCTGCTGCCAGTAGGTGATGGCATGGCCGGCATCTTTCATCGTCTTCCAGTGCCCCCGGGCCGCTTCGACCTGGGCGGCATCGTGGCCGTCGAACAGGAACACCGCACGCTCGTAGCCGCCAAGCTCGGGCGGCATGGCGCCATCGACCAGGAAGCGGATCTTCGCGTCGTTGGGATTGCCGTCGCCGGTGGTCAACAAGATCGGCTGTTCACCGGGATAGGCCTCACGATCGGTCGCGTGCGCCAGGAACGAATCGTCACGGAAAGTCCAAAGATGCTGGTCGAGAGCATCGCGGCGTTCCTCAGTGCCGGTCTGCACCACGACGCGCCAGCCGCGGTCGACGCTGCGCTCCAAGAGGCCTGGCAGCGCATCCTCGAGCGTCGATTCGGTCAGGTGGTAGAACAGGACGTCGGCCATCGCCTCAGCCTATACCGGATGAACCCGCTCACTGCTCATAATTGTCTCGCACCAGCCGATCGAGCAGCCTGACGCCGAAACCGGAACCCCAGGACTGGTTGATCTCGTTCGACGGCGAGCCCATCGCCGTGCCGGCAATGTCGAGATGCGCCCATGGCGTCTCCTTGACGAAGCGCTGCAGGAATTGCGCGGCAATGATGGCGCCGCCATAGCGGCCGCCGATGTTCTTCATATCGGCGTTCTTGGAATCGATCAGCTTGTCGTACTCGGCGCCGAGCGGCATGCGCCACAACCGCTCCTGCGTCGCCTGCCCCGCCGCCGTCAGCCTTAGCGCCAAGTCGTCATTGTTCGAAAACAGGCCGGCATAGTGCTGGCCGAGCGCCACCATGATGGCGCCGGTCAGCGTCGCCAGGTTGACCATGAATTTCGGCTGGAAGCGGTCGTTGCAGTACCACAGCGCGTCGGCCAGCACGAGGCGCCCTTCCGCGTCGGTGTTGAGCACTTCGATGGTCTGGCCAGACATCGAGGTGACGATGTCGCCTGGGCGCTGGGCATGGCCGTCGACGGCGTTTTCGACCAGACCGATGATGCCGACGACATTGGCCTTCGCCTTGCGCGCGGCCAGTGCATGCATCAGACCGGTGACAGCGGCGGCACCGCCCATGTCGCCCTTCATGTCCTCCATGCCGGAGGCCGGCTTCATCGAATTGCCGCCGGTGTCGAAAGTGACGCCTTTGCCGACGAAGGCAACCGGGCTGTCCTTTGGTTTGCCGCCGTTCCACTGCATGATCGCCATGCGGGCACCGCGCGGCGAGCCTTGGGCGACACCGAGCAGCGAGCCCATGCCGAGCTTCTTCATCTCCTTCTCGGCCAGGATCTCGACCTTGACGCCGAGCGCTTCGAGTTCCTTGGCGCGGGCGGCGAACTCAACCGGCCCAAGCATGTTTGCCGGTTCGTTGACGAGGTCGCGCGCCAGAAGCACGCCGTCGATCACCGCCTCGGCGTCGGCAAAGGCCTTTTTCGCAGCGGCCGGGGCGGTGGTGTGGATGGTGACCTTGACCGGCTTTTTCGGCTCGGCGTCGTCCTTGTCCTTCCGGGTCTTGTATTTGTCGAAGGAATAGCTGCGCAGGAGAATGCCTGCCGCCAGGCTAGCCGCGTCCTTGCCGCTCGGCGAGGCGCCGGCCATTTCGAGGACCACGGCCACGTCGGTCGCCTTGCGCAGCGACGCGGCAATGGTTGCGCCAAGCTTCAGCCACGCATATTCGTCGAGCCCCGACACCTTGCCGGCGCCGATCGCAACCAGCCTGTCGAGCGACGTTCCTTCCGGCGCCAGAACCTCGACGGCGCTGGCGAACTTGCCGGTGAACTCGGCCACCGGGAAGGCCCGCTCCAATGTCCTGCCAGGATCACAAGCCTTGGCGGCATCGCTCAGGCCGCCCTCATCCGCCGACAGCAAGAAGACCATGCCCGTCTTGGGTGCGGAAAATTTGGCGAAGGCGATCGACGGTCTTTGGCTCATCAGGTCCTGCTTTCGGAAAATGCGTAGCTTTTGGGGAAGTGGTTCGAAGCGATGCGCGACATTTGGTCGTTTTCCGGCATTTGGCAAGACTTTGCCAAATTCGCACCCCATATGACCAACGGAATCGATGGCGATTCTTCGCGGCACGGCCCCGCTTTTTGCCGCAACCTGTTGTTAACCATCGATGTTTGCCCTTTCTTATCCATTGCCGCCGACACTCCGGCCCGCCGGGGCGCGTGACATGGGACGAGAACCGGATCGACCATCCATGGAGCCAGTTGTGCAGGCGCCGCCGGACAGCTACCCTTGTGCGGTGGCATGATGCCGTTCGAGAAAATCGAGAAAAGCCTTCATGAAGGTCATTGAACGCTACATCATGCGCCGCGCTTTCGTGGTCTTCCTGGCCGCACTTGTGTGGACGCTGGCCATCGTGTGGACGACGCAGGTGCTGGCCAAGATCGATCTGGTCACCGACAGCGGCCAGTCGTCGCTGACCTTCTTCGAGGTCGCCGCTCTCATCCTTCCCTCGATCATCCCGATCGTCGTGCCCTTTGCGCTGGTGGTGGCGGTCGCACAGACACTCAGCGTCATGAATTCGGATTCGGAGCTCGCCGTCGTCAACGCCGCGGGCGCCTCGCGTTGGACGATCGTGCGGCCGATCATGCTTCTGGCACTCGCGGCAAGCGTCTTTTCCTTTGCCGTCGACAACGGCATCGACCCCTATGCACGGCAGAAAAACCGCGCCCTGGTGGCGGCGTCGCACGCGGATCTGTTGTCGCTGATCATCCAGGAAGGCACGTTCCGCAAGATCGAGGACGGGCTGTTCCTGCAGATCGGCGAGCGGCTTCCCGACAATCGGCTGGGCGGCATCTTCGTCGCGGATTCGCGCGAAGAAGGGGTCAACCTCGTCTACTACGCCAAGACCGGCAACATCATCGAACGCGGCGGCGAAAAGGTGCTGATGATGAATGACGGCGTCATCCATCGCAAAACGCTGACCGGCGACCTGTCGCTCATCCGGTTCACATCCTATGCCTTCGACATGTCGGCCTTCATGGCCGCGGCTTCGGAGGTGACTCTGCTGCCGAAGGACCAGACGACCCAGTACCTGCTCAATCCAAACCCCAACGACAAGAATTACCAGCAAATCCCCATTGAATACCGGGCCGAGCTCAACCAGCGGTTTTCGGAATGGACCTATTCCATGGTCTTCGCACTGATCGCGCTCGCGGTCGCCGGGGACGCGCGCTCGCACCGCGAGGCACGCGTCAATCCGCTGATCACGGCGATTTCGGTATCGCTGTTCGTGCGCTGGCTGGGCTTCTTTGCCGCCAGCAAGGCCGATGAGATCCCGCAATATGCCTATATGGTCTATGGCGTGCCCATTGTGGCTTCGGCGGTGGCGATCTGGTTCATCGTCTCCAACCGGACCATGGAACTGCCGGTGGCCTGGGCGGACTGGATGACAAACTTCGCCACCCGTGTCGGTGACAGCTGGAACGCGCTGAAACTGCGTTTGTCCGGGCGCGGCACTTCAGGGCAAGGGGTCAGCTGATGGGCTGGACGCTGGGCCGCTATTTCTTCTTCCGTTACGTGACGATCACCATCTGGTTCTTCATCGGCCTCCTGGCGCTGGTGTTCCTGATCGATTTCACCGAGCTCTCCGGCCGCACCACCGGCCTGCCCGGCTTCACCTACGGGACGGCAGTGGCCATTTCCGCGCTGCGGATGCCGATGATTATGCTGCAGACGGTACCGTTTGTCGGCCTGTTCTCTGCAATGGCGACGCTGGTGTCGCTCAACCGGCGCTACGAGCTGGTCATCGCGCGTTCCGCCGGCGTTTCCGCCTGGCAATTCCTGTTGCCGTGCTGCATCGGGGCGTTGCTGTTCGGCGTCCTGTCGGTCGGCGTCATCAATCCGCTCGCCGCGCACGCCTTTTCCTGGTCCGAGCAGATCGAAACCGAGCTGCGCTCCGGCAAATCGAACACGGTTTCGGCCGATGCCGCCCCCTGGATCCGGCAGAAAACCAGTTCCGGGGACACCATCATCGGCGCACGGGCCATCCTCAACCAGGGCCTCGAGATGGCCGATGTCGTCTTCTTCATGCTCGACCCGCAAGGCGACATCGTCGAGCGCAAGGACGCCGCGCGCGCCTTCCTGCGCGACGGCTATTGGGATTTGCAGGACGTCAAGACGTTTCGCGACGGCACGATCCAGGCATCGGCAAGCGATCGCGTGCCGACCAATCTGAAGCCAGAATTCGTGCAGGAGCGGCTGGCGCGCCCCGAAACCATCCCCTTCTACGATCTGCCCGGAAAGATCGAGGTTGCCCGTTCCTTCGGCCTCAAGGCAAATGCCTTTGCCATGCAGTTTGATTCGCTGGTGGCGTTGCCGTTCCTTCTCGTCGCCATGACGCTGATTGCGGCAACAGTTTCAATGCGATTTGCTAGGATGGGGCAGTCGGCAACGATGATTCTGGGTGGCATCGTCGCCGGGTTTCTGCTTTATGTCGTTTCGGTGCTGGTGAAGGCATTCGGCGTGGCGGGGTTCGTGCCGACTGTCGTAGCCGCCTGGGTACCGGTCGTGGTGGCTATGTTCTTCGGGGTGACTTTCCTGCTATACAAGGAAGACGGCTAGTGAGGGAGGCGTTTTTGCCCAGCAACAGGCAGGCCGGTTTGGCGCGCCTCTATGCGGCCAGCGCCTTGGCGTGCGTGCTTGCCTACGCCGTGCCGATGCCCGCGCTTGCGCAGGACGTCGGCGACATGGCGGCGACAGTTCCGTCCGGCTCGCAGATGCTGCTGGCCGCCGACACGCTGGTCTACAACAACGACAATCAGACGGTGACAGCAGTCGGTGGCGTGCAGATCGACTATGGCGGCAATCGCCTTGTCGCCCAGCGGGTCGAATACAACCGCAATACCAAGCGGATGGTCGCGAGCGGCAATGTCGAAGTGATCAACAGCGACGGCACCAAGATCAATTCGGATCATATCGACATCACCGATGATTTCGCCGACGGCTTCGTCAACGCGCTGCGGGTCGAAACCATCGACAAGGCCTATTTCGCCGCCGAAAGCGCCGAGCGCATGGGCGGCGTGCTGACCACGTTCCACAATGGCGTCTACACCGCCTGCGAACCATGCGAGGACAAGCCCGACAAGGCACCGACATGGCGCGTCAAGGCCAGGAAGATCATCTGGAACGGCGAGAAGAAGACGGTTCGCTTCGAGAATGCGAATTTTGAGTTCTTCGGCTTCCCGCTTGCCTATCTGCCTGCGTTCGAGATCGCCGACCCGACCGTGAAGCGCAAGAGCGGCTTCCTGATCCCCAGCATCGTCTACAAGAGCGATCTCGGCGTCGGCGTGAAGGTTCCCTATTATCTCGCATTGTCACCGACCTACGACCTGACCGTCATCGGCACCGGCTACACCAAGCAGGGCTTCCTCGGTGAAGCGGAGTGGCGCCAGCGCTTCAACAATGGCCAGTACAGTCTGAAGATCGCCGGTATTCACCAGCAGGATCCTGACGCCTTCCTGGACGGAAGTGCGTTCCCCCCGACCTCTGGCCACAACATCAATTCGGGCGGAGTTGGCGATGCGAACAAGTTCCGCGGCATGATGGGCACCCAGGGCCAGTTCGCCATCAATCCGCGTTGGGATTTCGGCTGGGATGTGCTGCTGCAGACCGACAAGAACTTCTCGAACACCTACAACATCGACAAGTATAGTGCCAGCGTCCACCAGTCGTCGGTTTACCTGACGGGTCTCAATGGCCGCAACTATTTCGACCTGCGCGCCATGCACTTCGAAGTGCAGGAAAATACCCCAAACAGCTATGCCTCGGCACGAAGCGGCAAGCAGCCCTGGGTGCTGCCGTCGCTCGACTATGCCTATATTCCCGACGTGTCGGTGGCTGGCGGCCAACTGTCACTCAACGTCAACTCGCGAGTCATCAGCCGCGACGCTCTCGATCAAACCTTTAGGGTTATAAACCCGATCGTAAATCCGGCAGTTGCGACCGAGCGTGTCCGCGGCATCGAAGGCCAATCCGGACGTCTCACCGCCGAGGCCGAGTGGAAACGAAGCTTCATCACCGACGACGGGCTGGTGCTGACGCCATTGCTTGCGCTGCAGGGCGACGTCGACTACGTCAACGCATCGTCGGCTTCGCTCAACGCCGTCAACCAGATGGCAACGAATCTGGGCCAGCAGGCCGATACGCGCTCGTCGTTTGCCCGTTACATGGCAACCGCCGGGCTCGAAATGCGTTGGCCCGTGCTGTTTTCGAGTGCCAATTCGAACCATGTGTTCGAGCCGATGGCGCAGGTCTTCATGCGCCCGAACGAGCAATATGTCGGCGGTCTCGCCGTCCCCAACGAAGACGCGCAAAGCATGGTCTTCGACGCGACCACGCTGTTCGAACGCGACAAGTTCTCCGGTTACGACCGGGTCGAAGGCGGTTCGCGCGCCAATGTCGGCCTGCGCTATTCCGGCTCCTACAACAATGGCTGGGGCACCAATGCCATTTTCGGCCAATCCTATCAGATCGGCGGCGAGAATTCCTTCGCAGCACCTGACCTGGTCAATGTCGGCGCCCATTCGGGTCTCGACACCACCAAGTCGGACTATGTCGGCCTGTTTGGCTTCAACAGTCCCAACGGATTCGCGGCCTCGGTCAGCGGTCGTTTCGACGAACAGAGCTTCGAGGTGCGCCGAGCCGAGCTAAAGGCCGCCTATACCGGCCTGCCGGTGTCGCTGACCGCCAGATACGCCTTCATCCAGGCACAGCCGCTTTACGGGTTCACGACCGACCGCCACGAGGTATCGCTTGGTGCGTCGACGCAGCTAGCCGAGAACTGGCGCGTCTTCGGGTCCGGAACCTACGATTTGCAGCAAAGCTTGCTGGTCAGAGACGGCGTCGGCTTCGCCTACAGTGATTCCTGCTTCACCTATTTGATGAGCTACTCGCAGTCGCGCGACCTGAACACCCGAGAGGTGTCGCAGAGCATCGGTTTCAACCTGTCGTTCCGCACCCTCGGTGACTTCGGCTCATCGAGCAGTGCCTTCGCCACCCAGTAACAGTCGGCGACATCGTTTCGCCGCATAGGGCTGGCACGGGTTTCGCGCACCCGGGAAAGATAAATTGGGCGGAACCGGGATAGAATTGGGATGCCAACGATGAGGAAATACCTCTTTTCAGCAGGGTTCGCGCTGCTTGTGGCGGCGACGTCCGTGTCGATCACCGTGATGACGCCACCGGCTTTCGCCAGCGAGATCAAATACGTCGTCAACGACATTCCGGTCACCACCGGCGACATCGCGCATCGCGCCGCCTTCCTGAAGCTGCAGCGCAAGAAGGGCGATGCCGCCCAGGAAATGATCGACCAAACGCTGCGCCTGGCCGAGGCCAAGCGGCTCGGTATCCGCGTCAGCGACGCGCAGGTCGAGGCCGCCTACCAGCGCTTTGCCTCGACCAACAAGATGCAGCTCAGCCAGCTCGACGGCGTCATGGAGAAGTCAGGCGTCAGCAAGGGCCACTTCAAAGAATTCATCCGCGCCCAGATGGCCTGGAACCAGGCCTTGAGCGCGCGTTACCGTTCGGGCGACGGCACCGGCGCGGTCAGCGAACAGGACCTTGTCAGGAAGATGCTCGAAAAAGGCGGCTCCAAGCCGAGCGCCACTGAGTACATGCTTCAGCAGGTCATTTTCGTGGTGCCGGCGGCCGAGCGCAGCTCGACGCTGGCCAAGCGCAAGCGCGAGGCCGACGCCATGCGCGCCCGCTTCAACGGCTGCAACACGACGCGCGAATTCGCCAAAGGGCTGATCGACGTCACCGTTCGTGATCTGGGCCGGGTATTGGCGCCGCAACTGCCGCCGGACTGGGCCGAGCAGATCAAGGCTACCAAGGTCGGCGGCGCCACCGTCACGCGTGAGACCGAGCGCGGCGTCGAATTCATCGGCATCTGCTCGTCGCGCGAAGTGTCCGACGACAAGGTGGCCCAGATGGTGTTCCAGAGCGAAGGCTCCGGCGACAAGAACGCCGACGAGCTCAGCAAGAAATACGTCGACGAGCTGAAGGCGAAAGCCCGTATCGTTAAGCGCTGACGTGGGCAGCACAATGATTGCGCTCGCGCTGAGCGCCGGCGATCCGTCTGGCATCGGGCCGGAGATTGCCATCGCCGCCTTCATGGCGCGCGAGGCCGCCGCCTTGCCTCCCTTCTATCTGCTCGCCGATCCGGAGCTGATTGCCTCCCGGGCGCGCCTCCTCGGCATTTCGCTGCCGGTTGTCGAAACGACGCCCGCGCAAGCGGCGCAAGTGTTCGCCCTCGCCCTGCCGATCGTTCCGCTGGCAGCTCGCTGCATCGACAGCCCCGGCCGACCGGACCCGGCTAATGCGGCCGCCACCATCGAAGCCATCGACCGCGCCGTCGCCGACTGCCTTGCCGGCGAGGCTTCAGCCGTCGTTACATGCCCGATCGCCAAGAAGCCGCTCTACGATGCCGGCTTCAGCTTTCCCGGCCACACCGAATATCTGGCGCACCTGGCAGCCCGACACAGCGGCGTCGAGGCGATGCCGGTGATGATGCTGGCTGGCCCCGATCTGCGCACCGTCCCCGTCACCATCCACATTGCGCTGGCGGAGGTGCCGAAGGCGCTGACCACGGAATTGATCGTCGCCACCGCGCGCATCACCGCCGCCGACCTCGCCCGCCGCTTCGGCATCGCCAGGCCGCGGCTGGCCATTGCCGGGCTCAATCCGCATGCAGGTGAAGGCGGCGCCATGGGCCTCGAGGATGAGCAGATCGTGCGCCCGGCTGTCGACATCCTGCGAGCCGAAGGCATCGACGCCTTCGGCCCCTTGCCCGCCGACACATTGTTCCACGCCCGGGCAAGGGCCGGCTATGACGCAGCGCTGTGCATGTATCACGACCAGGCGCTGATCCCGGCCAAGGCGCTGGCCTTCGACGAGGCGGTCAATGTCACGCTCGGCCTGCCCTTCATCCGCACCTCGCCCGACCACGGCACCGCCTTCGACATCGCCGGCAAGGGCGTGGCGCGGCCCGACAGCCTGATGGCGGCGCTGAAGCTTGCCAGACGATTGGCCGACACCGACACAAAGGCCGCGGCCGCATGAGCGCTTCCTGCCGGAGCCTGCGCGCATGAGCATCGACGGTTTGCCGCCGCTGCGCGACGTCATCGAGCGCCATGAGTTGCAGGCGAAAAAAGCGCTCGGCCAGAACTTTCTGCTCGACCTCAATTTGACCGGCAAGGTTGCACGTGCCGCGGGCGACCTGACAAACACCACCGTGATCGAGGTGGGACCGGGCCCCGGCGGATTGACCCGCGCACTGTTGTTGCATGGCGCTCGCCGCGTCATCGCCATCGAACGCGACGAGCGTTGCCTGGCGGCGCTGGCCGAGGTGTCGGATCACTATCCGGGCCGGCTGGAGATCATCGCCGGCGATGCGCTGAAAACGGACTTTGCGGCACTGGCCCGCGAAGCGGATGGGAACGGAAAGCCGGTAAAGATCGTCGCCAACCTGCCCTACAATATCGGCACCGAACTCCTGATCCGCTGGTTGACGGTCACCGAATGGCCGCCCTTCTACGCCTCGATGACGCTGATGTTCCAGCGCGAGGTGGCGCAACGCATCGTCGCCACACCCGGCAGCGATGCCTATGGCCGGCTTGGGGTGCTGGCCGGCTGGCGCACGCAGGCCAGGATCGCCTTCGACGTGCCGCCACAGGCGTTCACGCCGCCGCCCAAGGTCACGTCTTCGGTGGTGCACCTGGAGCCGCGCGCGACACCCCTGCCCGCCGATGTGAAGAAACTCGGCCGCGTCACCGAAGCCGCCTTCGGTCAACGCCGCAAGATGCTGCGGCAGAGCGTGAAAAGCCTCGGCGGCGAAGCCTTGCTCGAACGCGCCGGCATCGATCCGACACGCCGCGCCGAAACACTCAGCGTCGAGGAATTCGTACGCCTGACCAACACTGTGTAGTGCCGCCTCTTCCTTCATCTAGTGGGAGAAGGAAGACGAGGCCTCAGTCCGTCTTCTCGTCCAACAGTCCCGAGACGAAATCGAACAGGCCGGGCCGGCGATCGCGTCTTAGCCGCTCGGCGACGACGATGCCGCGCACTTCGGCGAAGGCGCGATCGAGATCGTCATTGACGATGACAAAATCATACTCCTTCCAGTGCTCGATCTCGTTACGGGCGTTCTTCAGCCGCGTCTCGATCACCGCCTCCTGATCTTCGGCGCGGCGCTTCAGCCGCGCCTTCAATTCCTTCATCGACGGCGGCAGGATGAAAATCGAGACAATGTCGGCGCGCATCTTCTCCTTGAGCTGCTGTGCACCTTGCCAGTCGATGTCGAACAGCATGTCGCGTCCTTGAGCCAGCGCCAGTTCGGCCGGCTCGCGCGGTGTCGCGTAGCAATTGCCGTGCACTTCGGCCCATTCGAGCAGGGCGTCGGAATCGCGCAGTCGCTCGAAATCGCGCATCGTCCGGAAATGGTAGTGGACACCTTCGATCTCGCTGCCGCGGCGTGGCCTGGTGGTGACCGAGACCGACAGTTCAAGGCTGGAATCGCTTTCCAGAAGGTTGCGCGCGATCGTCGACTTGCCGGCGCCGGAGGGCGACGACAGGACGAGCATCAGGCCCCGGCGGCGAATGCGGGACCCTAAATCCTTGGCAACCATTGGCTACTCCAGATTCTGGATCTGTTCACGAAACTGGTCGACCACGGCCTTCAGCTCAAGCCCGATCGCGGTGACCGTAGCGGCGTTCGACTTCGAGCACAGCGTATTCGATTCGCGGTTAAATTCCTGTGCCAGAAAATCGAGCTTGCGGCCGACCGCGCCGCCACCCTCAAGGAGTGCCCGACCAGACGCAACATGCGTTTTCAGGCGGTCGATCTCTTCGCGAATATCGGCTTTGGTGGCCAGGAAAGCCGCCTCCATGTGCAGCCGGCCGGCGTCCAGATTGGCGGAAGCGTCCATCAAAAGCCTGACCTGCTCGGCGAGGCGTTCGCGGATCGCGCCTGTCTCGCGTGACGGATCCGCCTCGGCCCGCAGCGTCAGCGCCTCGATAGCGTCGATATGGCCCGCCAGCAGCAAAGCCAGTGCGGCACCTTCGCCCTGTCTCGCCTGTTCCAGTCCTTTGAGGGCCACCTCGAGCGCGGCCGTGATCGCGATGTCGAGTGCCGTGCGCACCTCTTCGGTTTCGACCGTTTCGGGAATATCGAGCACGCCGCGCAGCGAAAGCAGTCCGTCTGCTGTCGCGGCGGCGACACCGAACTGCTCCTGCAACCGCTTGGCGAGTCCCGCCAGGTCCTTCAGGAAGGCTTCGTTGACGATGGGCTGCGCCTGCGCGCCGGCAGCCCGGCCGATGGTCAGCGTCGCCTGGAAATTACCGCGCGCAAAACGCTTCTGAAGCGTCTGCCTGACGGCCGGTTCCAGCCGCTCGAAGCCTTGCGGCAATCGCAGCCGCACCTCGACGCTCTTGCCGTTGACGGACTTGACCTCCCAGGCGATCGCGGTGCCTTCATGATCGGCGACGGCACGTGCAAAACCGGTCATGCTCTGCAAATTCATATTGCCCACAAGTCCCTGGCACATCGCCCCGAAGCCGGTTTTCCGGAGAAGGGCAAGTGCGGCTTAAAAATGATTGCGCCGCGGGTGCGTCGAAATCGGACGCGCGGCGCTCTTGCAAAGGGCGTCGCCTGGCAGGCAACGCCTTTCTCCGTCCTACTGGGCAGTGCCCGTATCACCGTCGCCACTGTCAGCCGGCTTGTCGGCATTGCTGTCGCTGGCATCGGTGGCGCCGGCGGCCTTGGCGGCGTCATCAGCCTGCTTCTTCTGCAACGCGCGATAGCGGGCGACGTTCTCATTGTGCTCTTCCAGCGTCGCGGCAAAGACATGCCCGCCGGTACCATCGGCGACGAAGTAAAGATCGTCGGTCTTCGATGGATTGGCCACCGCCTCCAGCGCCGCCCGACCCGGATTGGCGATCGGCGTCGGTGGCAGGCCGTTGATCATATAGGTGTTGTAGGGCGTCTGCTTCTGGATGTCCGACTGGTAGATCGGCCGGTCCGCCGGCTTGCCCTTGCCGCCGAACAGACCGTAGATGATGGTCGGGTCGGACTGCAGGCGCATGCCCTTGGCCAGCCGGTTCAAGAAAACGGCGGCAACCCGCGAACGCTCGTCGCCCTTGCCCGTTTCCTTCTCGACGATCGAGGCCAGCGTGACGAACTCTTCGACATTGGCCAGCGGCAGATCGGGCGCGCGCCGCTGCCAGACATCGTCGACCAGCTTCTTCTGATCCGCCAGCAGCTTGTCGACCATCTGCTGGCGCGTCGCGCCGCGGGTGAAGCGCAGCGTGTCGGTGGCGAGGCTGCCCTCGGGAGGAGTGGTCGCCGGCATATCGCCGCTCAAGGCAGGCTCGTCGGCGATGCGCTGCAGCGCCTGCTCGACCGTCAGCCCTTCAGGAACGGTCAGCGAATACATCACCGACTTGCCGCTTTTCAAAAGCTCCATGATGTCGCGCATGGAAGCCCTGGGCTTGATCTCGTACTCGCCGGCCTTCAGCGCCGAATCATTGCCGAAGGCGCGCACGCCGAGGCGGAAGACACGGGCGTCGCTGATCAGCCCGCGGCGTTCGAGCTGGTCGGCAATATCCTGGACGCCGGTATTCGGCTTGACCAGGAAGGTGTCGCCATTGGCCGAGGGGCCAGCTTCAGTGAATGCCTGCTTGCCGAAATAGAGCGCGACGCCCGCCGTCAGAACCATCAGCATCACCAAAGAGATGACGAAGTTCATGAACACGACGATCTGGCTGCGCGACGCGCGCGAGCGCTTCGGCGGCGGTGTGCCGGCCTCCGGGCGCAAGGCCTCGCTGGCCGTCTTCGGCACGATGGGACCCGATGCCGGACGCTGCCCGAATTCTCCGTTGTCTGCCGGATTTGTGTTCATTTCGCCCTACCGTTTGATCGCCCAACGAATCCCCAGCGGCAGAGTAGGGGCGAATATGGCAAAATTGACGGCACGCCAGATCGTCGCCCGGCAACCGGACGATCAGCCATTGTAGCGTTGGAAGACGAGCGAAGCGTTGGTGCCGCCAAAGCCGAAGGAATTGGACAGCGCAACGTCGATCTGCCGAGCGCGCGGTTTGTTGGGCACCAGGTCGATCGCGGTTTCGCGCTCCGGGTTGTCGAGGTTGATGGTTGCCGGCGCGACGTTGTCGCGAATGGCTAGGATCGAAAAGATCGCTTCGGCAGCACCCGCCGCCCCCAGCAGATGGCCGATCGACGACTTGGTCGACGACATCGAAATCTTCGACGCGGCATTGCCGACAAGCCGCTCGACGGCGCCGAGCTCGATGGTGTCGGCCATGGTCGAGGTGCCGTGCGCGTTGATGTAGTCGACATCGGCGGGCGTCAGCTTGGCCCGGTTCAACGCCGCCGTCATGCAGCGGAAGGCGCCGTCGCCGTCTTCAGCGGGCGCGGTGATGTGGTAGGCGTCACCGGTGAGACCGTAACCGGTCACCTCTGCGTAAATCTTCGCGCTGCGCGCCTTGGCATGTTCGAGTTCTTCGAGCACGACGACGCCGGCGCCCTCGCCCATGACGAAGCCGTCGCGGTCGCGGTCATAGGGGCGCGACGCAGTTTGCGGCGCATCGTTGCGATCGGTCGACAGCGCCCGGCATGCGGCGAAGCCGGCGATCGACAGCCGCGTCACCGGCGCTTCGGCGCCACCAGCGACCATGACGTCGGCATCGCCCCACATGATCAACCGGGCAGCGTCGCCAATGGCGTGCGCGCCGGTCGAACAGGCCGTGACGACGGCATGGTTCGGGCCTTTCAGCCCGTGCCGGATCGAAACCTGTCCGGAGACCAGATTGATGATCTGGCCCGGGATGAAGAAAGGGCTGATGCGGCGCGGGCCGCGTTCCCTGAGGATCATCGCGTTCTCGGCGATGCCTTCGATGCCGCCGATGCCGGAGCCGATCAGCACGCCGGTGGCGCACTGCTCGGCATGGCTCTTGGGCTCCCAGCCGGAATCCTTCAGCGCTTCGTCGGCGGCGGCAATCCCGTACAGGATGAAGTCGCCGATCTTGCGCAATTCCTTCGGCTCGAGCACGGCCTCGGGATTGAAGGTGGCGTTGCTGCCGTCACCACGTGGAATGACGTGGGCGACCTTGCAAGCAAGATCCTCCACCTCGAACTCGGTAATGCGCTTGGCTGCGCTGCGGCCGGTCAGAAGTTCCTTCCAGCTGTGCTCGAAGCCCATGCCGAACGGCGACAGCAACCCAAGGCCCGTGACGACGACACGCCTCATCGCAGGTCCTCCCCGGTGATGACTTCGGAAAGCGTCAGGCGGATGCCTTGTCGATATACTTCACCGCATCGCCGACGGTCAGGATGGTCTCGGCCGCATCGTCGGGAATCTCGACGCCGAATTCTTCTTCAAACGCCATGACGAGTTCGACCGTGTCGAGGCTGTCGGCGCCCAGATCATCGATGAAGCTCGCCTGCTCCGTCACTTTGTCGGCATCGACGCCAAGGT
Source organism: Mesorhizobium calcicola (assembly GCF_042682105.1). Lineage (NCBI taxonomy): Bacteria > Pseudomonadati > Pseudomonadota > Alphaproteobacteria > Hyphomicrobiales > Phyllobacteriaceae > Mesorhizobium > Mesorhizobium calcicola. The sequence continues at coordinate 133,310 of NZ_JBHUGY010000064.1, read as the reverse complement.
GCTCGATGACGATCTTCTTGACGCGCTCTGCGGTGTCACTCATTTGGGGCATCCTCGTCTTTTGTTTGTCTGTCTTCGTTAGCGGGCAGAATGCCGCTAATCAAGCTGAAAGATGGTCCTGCCGGAAACGCAACGGCTACGAACCGGTTTTTGCCCGAACCGCCGGGTTGCGGGCCGCATTACACGAAAAATAGCTGAGGTCCAAGCCGAAATGGTCTCTTTTCACAGCCGGCCACAACGCGGCCGGACCGCGTTCAAATCATCGCCATGCCGCCATTCACATGGATGGTCTGGCCGGTGACGTAGGCGGCTTCGTTAGAAGCGAGATAGGCAACGGCGGACGCGACTTCAACGCTGGTGCCCATGCGGCGCGTCGGGATCGCCGCCATGATCGCCTCCTTCTGCTTGTCGTTGAGCTTGCCGGTCATCGCCGATTCGATGAAGCCTGGGGCGACACAGTTGACGGTGATGTTGCGGGTGGCGATCTCCTGCGCCAGCGATTTGGAAAAACCGATCATGCCGGCCTTGGAGGCGCAGTAATTGGTCTGGCCGGGATTGCCAGTGACGCCGACCACCGAGGTGATGTTGATGATGCGGCCGTGGCGGCGGCGCATCATCGGATGGGTGAGTTCGCGGGTCAGCCTGAACACGGCGGTCAGATTGACCTCGAGCACGGTGTCCCAGTCGGCGTCAGACATGCGCACGAACAGGCCGTCCTTGGTGATGCCGGCATTGTTGACCAGGATGTCGACGCCTTCGAGATCGGCCTCCGCCTTCTGGCCGAGCGCCTTGACCTCGTCGCGGTTCGACAGGTTGGCCGGGAACAACTTGACCCGGTCACCAAGCTCTGCGGCCAGCGCCTCCAGTTTCTCGACGCGGGTGCCGTGCAGGCCGACGATGGCGCCTTGCGCATGCAGCACCCTGGCGATCGCCTCGCCAATGCCCCCCGATGCGCCGGTGACGAGTGCCTTGCGGCCAGTCAATTCGAACATTTTTGTCTCCTGATTGAAAAGAGAACACCCTTTGCACGGGCAGGGTCAAATGGCACGAGATTAAGCAAGCGTCGCCAACGCCGTCTCGACCTCAGCCGCGGCGCCCACAGACGCGGTGGCGATGTCGCGGTTGATGCGCCGCGCCAGGCCCGAGAGCACCTTGCCGGCGCCGATTTCGTAAAGCGTGGTGATGCCGTTTGCGCCGAACCATTCCACCGTCTCGCGCCAGCGCACGCGGCCGGTAACCTGTTCAACCAGCCGCCGCGCAATCTCGTCGGGGTCGATCGAGGGCGTCACCGACACGTTGGAGACGACCGGGACGGCCGGCACATTCTTGGTCACGCCAGCCAGGGCTTCGCGCATGACGTTCGCGGCCGGCGCCATCAGCGCCGAATGGAAAGGCGCAGAGACTTGCAGCATGAGCGCGCGCTTCGCGCCCTTTTCCGTGCAGAGTTTCGCTGCCAGTTCGACCGCCGCCTTGGCGCCGGAAATCACCAGCTGGCCACCGCCATTGTCGTTGGCGATCTGGCAAACCGAGTCCGTGCCGGCCCCTTCGGCAGCCTCGGCGCAGGCGGCTTCGACGTCAGCCTGTTCCAGTCCGATGATCGCCGCCATCGCGCCCTCGCCGGCCGGCACCGCCGCCTGCATGGCATTGCCCCGGATGCGCAGCAGCCGGGCGGCATCGGCAACCGAAACAAAGCCGGCGGCCGCGAGCGCCGAATATTCGCCCAGCGAATGGCCGGCAACATAGGCGACCTTGCCCTTCAGCGAGAAGCCGCGCGATTCCAGCGCCCTGATCGCGGCCAGCGACACCGCCATCAGCGCCGGCTGCGCGTTGGCGGTCAGCGTCAACGTCTCTTCCGGCCCTTCCCAGATCAGCTCCGACAGGTTTTCGCCAAGCGCGTCGTCAACTTCCTGGAAGACCCCGCGCGCCTCGGGAAAGGCATCGGCGAGATCCTTGCCCATGCCGACTGCCTGGCTGCCTTGTCCAGGAAAGGTGAATGCAACGGCCATGCGAGGGCTCCCAAGGGCTGGTTTTGCTTGCCTGATAGTCGAGTTTTTCTTGCCTGTGACGCAAGGCAGGCCGTCAAGTCAAGCCCAGTTCGACCCTGCCCGGTGGCATCGTCGCCGGCCGAGTGCCTGTTCCGAAAGGCTTTTTGGCGATCACTCCTGATGAAAACCGCTCACGATTCGTTTGCTGGCTCTTCTTATTTCCGCCACAGGCGCTAGCTTTGCGTGACAGTTCTATGACAATCGAGTGACGTGTTTGTCGCTGGGCGGGGAAGTTAAGGTGGCAAAGAGTTCAAAACGCGCCGGCAAGGCCGCGCCACAGTTCTTGGAAGACGATCCGTCCACCGGCTATCTGCCGGGCAGGAGATGGCCGGTCGTGCGCTATGGGCTGATTAGCCTGGCAATCGCGGCCGTCCTGGTGTTTGCCATCGAATTGACCGTGCGCGGCGACTTTGCCGGCACTATCTCCTTCTTCCTGCAGCCGCTCAAGCCGGGCTGGACCACCATCGTCGTGTTTGCGCTGATCCTGATCGGCCTCGATGCCGTGCTCGGCCGCAGCCACCAGAGCCTGATGATCGTCGCGCCGTTGACCCTTTCCCTGGCCTTCGTCGGCCATCAGAAGTCGCATTATCTCGGCGATCCGCTCTATCCCACCGATTTCCTCTATGCCCGCCAGATCTTCGCGCTGCTGCCGCTCCTGGTTCGCGACCGGCCGATGACCGCGCTTGCCATGGTCGTCGGTATCGTCACCGGCCTGTCGCTGCTCGTCTACGGCTGGCGGCTGTGGCGCCGCAAGGTTCCGGCGCTCAGCCGCAAGGGCCGCCTTGCCCGGCTGACGCTGGCAGTGCCGCTGCTCGCCTTCTTCGTTTCGATCATGGACTACGCCACCTTCTCCTGGACAAGGGACCGGCTGCAGATCATCCCGATCATGTGGGACCAGAAGGAAAACTATGCCTCCAACGGCTTTGCCCTGGCCTTTGCCCTCAACGTGCCGATGGCGCATGTGTCGGCGCCGCCGGGCTATTCCGACAAGGCAATCGCGGCGATCGACCGCTCGGATGTGACCGCCTCGGTGCCAGCCGAGAAGCCCGACATCATCATCGTCATGAGTGAATCCTTCTGGGATCCGACGAAGCTGCCCGGCGTCAGCATCACGCCCGACCCGATCCCCAATGTGCGGGCGCTGCGCTCGGGCTCGATGTTCTCGCCCGAATTCGGCGGCATGACCGCCAACATCGAATTCGAGGCGCTGACCGGCTTTTCCAACGCATTCCTGCCAGCCGGCAGCATCCCCTATCAGCAATATGTGCGCACGCCGACGCCTTCGCTCGCAACCTTCCTGAAGAGCCAGGGTTACCGGGCGCGCGCCATCCATCCCGGCACCAACTGGTTCTGGAACCGTGGCGCGGTCTATGCCGATTTCGGCTTCAACGATTTCAAATCCGAAGAGACGCTGCCGCCCATGCAAAAGCGCGGGCCGCTGGCATCCGACGCGGCGATGACCGATGAGATCATCAGCGAGGCCGACGCCAGCGATGACCCGGTGTTCTTCTTTGCCGTCAGCCTGCAAAACCACGGTCCCTACGAGCCGAACCGCTATTACAATCCGACACACGCGGTGCAGGCACCCATCAGCCAGTGGGCGCGCGAATCGCTGCTCAGCTACGCCGAGGGCTCAGCCGACGCCGATCGCGGCCTTGAACGCCTTGTCGAATGGGCGAAGAAACGCTCCCGCCCCACTGTGATCGCCTTCTTCGGCGACCATCTGCCGCCGCTGGGACCGGTCTATGTCGAAACCGGCTTCCTGAAGGACAATGTCGCGCCGCGCAATGAACCGACGCCGGAAGCCGCCCTTGAACATCATCAGACGCCGCTGATCATCTGGTCGAACCACTCCGGTCCGGTCGAGAACCTGGGTGCGGTCAGCCCCGCGTTCCTGCCCTATCATATCCTGACCACGGCCGGCATCACCCATCCTTACTACACCGGCTTCCTGGGCGAGATGCGCGAACGCTACCGGGTCGTCGACCGCAACCTGTTGCTGACGCCGGCTGGCGAGGCCACGCCCGATTGGGCACGGCAGAAGGAGATCGATCCGGCGATCCGCGATTTCCGCCTGCTGCAATACGACATGATGTTCGGTAAACGCCTCGCGGCGCCCGATTTCTTCCCCGAAACGGTCGACAGGGTTGTCGCCCATACGAGTTGACCCAACCGATCCGTTCGGGACCGGCCCGGCGCTCCCGGGCCATGGGTTTCAATTCGTCAATTGCAGCTTCGAGAACTTGTTGGCGACCTGCTGGAACACGTTCGGCAGCTTGGTCGGATCGTTGACGGCATAATAGTCGCTGGGATCCGAAGCGCAGGCGCTGTAAAGCGCGCGGTTGGCGGCGGTGTCGGATTGCAGCACCATGGTGTAGATCTGCACGCCCTGGTTCTTCAATTGCGTGCAAACGCTTTTGGTCCAGCCGTCGACATTGCGCGCCGCGGCGGTCTGGTCGTCCGATCCGAAACGGCCACCCGCCAGATAGCCATAGGATGTGTAGTCGGACTTCGTCGGCTGTTCGCTGGCGCCATAGACGACGTTCTCGCCGTCGGTGAGCAACAGCACGATCTTGCTGATACCGGGCGTCTTCCACGGCGCTCCATCGGTGTAGGGCGCGGCAGGCGACAGCACCCGCATGCCCCACGACAGACCTTCGGAGACATTGGTGCCCGAACCGTTCCACTCGGTCATCTCGCTTGCTGCCTTGCGCAGCTTGTCGAAATCGTCGGTGAGAGGGACGACGGGGGTCGGGCAAGCGCGGTTCGGGCCGACGGTGATCGGGGAACCCGTCTCGGTGATGAGCTCCTTGACCGGCGCAACGTATTTGGCCACCTTTTCCTTGGCACTCTTGTCTGCCGGTGGCACAGCGTCGGTCAGACTGCTGAGATCGATGCCGAGAAGGTTGCCTTTCAGCTTGGCGGCCTTGGTCTTGTCGCTGACGTCGTCGAGATAGGAATTGTTGTAGTATCTGGCCGCATTGCCATAGGAGCCAGACGGCTTTTGGGCATCCTCCGGATCGTCCGGCGCGAAATACGGAACGAACAGCGTGTCGGGCTTGTCCGGGTCGGGTGGGGTGTCGGAAATGTTGTAAGCGCCCGGCCGCGCCTCGACACAGCCTTTCCATCCGGTGCCGTTCCATCCGGCCTCGGTCCATCCGGTCTCCTTGAGCTGCTTGAAAAGCGCCATATGATTGGGACGCTTGCCGTCGATGACCGGGAAATTGACGCCGTTGGTGGAAGACTTGCCGTCCATGTCGATCCAGGACGGGTCGAATTCATCGCCATCGACGTTGACGGCCGTGACGAACGGAACCAGCGAGGCGCGAATCTGGCGCGTCGGCGATTTTGCCGATTCGAGAGTGTCGAGCAAGGCACTGGTCGCCGTCCTCAGCGCCGTCATCCGCGCGCCGGCCATGGAGCCGGTGTTGTCCAGCACCAGCACGACTTCGAGTTGGTTGTTCGATTCGACGGCCGAGGCATCGACCTCGATGTGCTTGTCCTTGCCGAACAGGAAGGCGAAGTTCAAATTGACGTCGGCCGAGGCAACCGCCTTTGTCTTGACGAAATTGATGCCCCTGTCGACGGTCAACGTCGCCTTCGCATTGCCGAGTTCGCCATGGCCGGCGATGTTGGCCTGGAAATAGCGGTCGAAGGCTTCATTGCGGGTGATGTCGAGATCGCCGAGATGCGAAGAGGCAAGGTTTGCCGCATCGAGCGCATTCTGCAGATTGCTCTTTGCCCGCATGACGGTGGAGACATCGGTCGCGAAGGCGACAGCCGTGAGGATGGCCGGCAACCCCAGCCCCAGCACAAGCGTAAAATTGCCGCTCGTCGAGCGCCAGAACTTATTGAGAAGCATCCTTACCCCCCGGGAAATGCTTGCCGCTTTTTGTGCGGGCCGTCCCGGTTTCTGCGCCTCCCACAATGAACCGACCGTTGACGGCGAGGTTTCAACTCCGCACAAGCTGACATCGTGGTTAAGACCTGGTTGCGGGAAACCACCAAGCCCGGCCGTTGTCGCTGCCGGGCTTTTCGGCCCCTGCGACACAAGAGAATGCCGCTTGCGCTTGCGTTGTGGGCGGATTGCTGTATAGACGCCCTCAATCTGCCGGTCCCAGCTGGGGGCTGAACGGAGGGCCGGAGGTTTTTTCGAAAACCTTCGTGTGAAGCCAGAAGCGCTTCCGCCTCCCGTGTCTCCGCTCTCGACCGTCTCGTCATGCTCCTTTCTTCCCCGTGCCCTTCGAGGGTTTGCGGGTCAGAGAAGTTGCAGAGGCTTTTGCCGCCGGGAACCGGGAGAGAAACGAAGAAAGGCACTGAACATAATGGCTCTTTACGAACATGTGTTTCTTGCCCGGCAGGACCTCTCGCAGCAGCAGGTCGATGCGCTTGTCGAACAGTACAAGGGCGTCATCTCCGCGAATGGCGGGTCCGTCGGCCGGGTCGAGAACTGGGGACTGAAGTCCCTCACCTACCGGGTCAACAAGAACCGGAAGGCTTACTACACGCTGATGGACCTGAACTGCCCGCCGGCCGCGCTCAACGAGATGGAGCGCCAGATGGGCCTGTCCGAAGACGTGCTGCGTTTCCTGACCGTCAAGGTCGAGGCGCATGAGGAAGGCCCGTCGGCCATGATGCAGAAGCGCGAAGAGCGCTCGGAACGCGGCGGCTTCGGCGACCGCGACCGTGGCGATCGTGGCCCGCGCTCGTTCGGCGACCGTGATCGCGGCGACCGTGGCGATCGTCCGCCGCGCTCGTTTGGCGACGCCGGTGCCGATCGTGGTCCGCGCCGTCCGCGCGAAGGCGTTGAAGGGGGTGCAGAATAATGGTCGACATCAACCAGATCCCGACCCGGCGCCCGTTCCATCGCCGCCGCAAGACCTGCCCGTTCTCCGGCGCCAACGCGCCCAAGATCGACTACAAGGACGTGCGTCTCCTGCAGCGCTACATTTCCGAGCGCGGCAAGATCGTGCCGTCGCGCATCACCGCCGTCAGCCAGAAGAAGCAGCGCGAACTCGCCAAGGCGATCAAGCGCGCCCGCTTCCTCGGCCTGCTGCCCTACGTGGTTCGCTAAGGTCTTTTGATTTGACCATGATCTTTTCCGAAAACCGGTATCCACTTTTCGGGATCATGGTCTAGCCAGCGGGCGGCTTGCCGCCCGCTTCCTTTCCCACGGCGACGGGCGCCGTGTGGATCGCTTTCAAATCCCGAGTTGAGGTCAAACCTCTAACTGCCTGAACAGGCAGGACAGCGACACCGGCGCCAAGGCGCCCAAGCTTCCTGACCTGTTCCCAAGATATTCGGCGTCGATCCCGGTGATTGGCGTGCAACCAAAGGAACAAAACCATGGAAGTCATTCTTCTCGAACGCGTTTCCCGCCTCGGCCAGATGGGCGATACCGTCAAGGTCAAGGACGGCTTTGCCCGTAATTTCCTGCTGCCGCAGGGCAAGGCGCTGCGCGCCAACGAAGCCAACAAGAAGAAGTTCGAAGGCCAGCGCGCCCAGCTTGAAGCCCGCAACCTCGAGCGCAAGTCGGAAGCCACCGAGGTCGCCGAAAAGCTCGACGGCAAGAGCTTCATCGCCGTTCGCTCCGCTGGTGAAACCGGGCAGCTCTACGGTTCCGTTTCGACCCGCGACATCGCCGAGCTGCTGACGGCGGAAGGTTTCACGGTCAACCGCAACCAGATCCTGCTCAACCAGCCGATCAAGACCATCGGCCTCACCAATGTGGCGATCGCGCTGCATCCGGAAGTCGAGGTCACGATCACACTCAACATCGCCCGCACGGCCGAAGAGGCCGAACGCCAGGCCAAGGGCGAGACGCTGACCACCGCCGAAGCCATCTACGGCGACGACATCAACGACAATGCTCGGCCGGAAAACTTCTTCGACCCGAACACCGAGTTCGAAGGCGGCGATAACGCCTGACGATTTGAGTTGCCGGTGCGCCCTGCAGGGGCGTGCCGCACTTTAGCTTGATCCCAGTCGGCTTCAGCCATACTGGACCAATGCCCGGGCCTCTCGCCCGGGCATTTTTGTACCAAATGGAACTTTTCGAACCCCTATATATTGATGCAGACTACAGCGCCGCGCGTCCTTTGGTCGCGCGAAGGACGGTGTGATACTGTGGTTTGACGCACGATCCCTGTCCGAAAATCGATTTTCGGGGTCATGCGCCGAGACAGCCTGTCTGAGGGGACATTTGGTCATGAATATTCTGTTGAAGCGCGTTCTCGACCGCCTGGTGCGCACCGGCAATCTCAAGGTAACTGGCCCCAAGGGCTCGACAGTGGTGTTCGGCGACGGCAGTGGCGAGCCGGTGCACATGCACATCAAGACCACGCATGCCGAGCGCGCCATCACCTTCGATCCGATGCTGGCGGTGCCGGAATCCTACATGGACGGCGAACTCGACATCCTTGAAGGTGGCGTGCTGGGTGTGATGCGTATCGCCTTCCAGAACATGGGCAGCGGTGGCATCGATGCCACCTGGTCGAAAGCCATCGAAGGCCTGCGCCACGCCTTCCGCCGTCTGCAGCAGATCAACACCGCCTCGCGCTCGCGCCGCAACGTGCAGCGCCACTACGACCTGTCGGGCGACCTCTACCGGCTCTTCCTTGACGAGGACATGCAGTATTCCTGCGCCTATTTCGAGCAGCCGGACATGACGCTCGACGAAGCGCAAGCCGCCAAGAAACGCCACATCGCCGCCAAGCTCAGGCTGAAGGCCGGCCAGACGGTGCTCGACATCGGCTCCGGCTGGGGCGGGCTCGGCCTCTATCTCGCCAAGGCGTTCGACGTCGACGTACAGGGCGTGACGTTGTCGACCGAACAGCATGGCGTCGCCACCGACCGCGCGCATGCGCAAGGGTTGGAAAGCCGCGTGCATTTCGAGCTCAAGGACTACCGCGAGCTCAACGAGCGTTTCGACCGCATCGTTTCGGTCGGCATGTTCGAGCATGTCGGCGTCAACCACTTCCGCACCTTCTTCGACAAGAGCGCGACGCTGCTCAAGCCGGATGGCGTCATGCTGCTGCACACGATCGGCCGCTCCGGCGTGCCGTGGGCGACCAGCGCCTTCATCCGCAAATACATCTTCCCGGGCGGCTATATCCCCGCGCTCTCCGAAGTCATGCCGGCGATCGAGAAGTCAGGCCTGGTCGTCACCGACATCGAAATCCTGCGGCTGCACTATGCCGACACGCTGAAGCACTGGGGCGAGCGCTTCGCCGCCAACCGCGACAAGGCCAAGGCGATCTACGACGAGCGCTTCTGCCGCATGTGGGAGTTCTATCTGGCCGCCTCGGAAGCCGCCTTCCGCTGGCAGGATCTTGTGATCTTCCAGATCCAGATCGCCAAGAAGAACGACACCTTGCCGATGACGCGCGACTACATAGCCAAGTGCGAGAAGGCGCTTGAGATGCGTGATATGGGACACCTTGAAACGCCTCCCATCAAAAAGAGCCCAGCCGCCAAGCCTGCTCGCCGCCGCAAGGTTGCGGAGTAAGGCGCGTCGCGTTTTAACGGACGCATGCGACGCGCTTTAGGTTTGTTTCTATGCATGTCGTCCACCCAAAACCGGGGCTGCTTTTGGGCGACATGCATGAGAAATAGGTTTGCCGCTTGCCATTGCCCGCCCCTGCACTGAAAAAGGTCCCGTGATCGCCACGGGACCTTCTTCATGACTTATGTCCTCTATGTCGCCGCCGCTCTGGCCGAGATCGCCGGCTGCTTTTCGTTCTGGGCCTGGTGGCGGCTGGAGAAATCGCCGCTGTGGCTGCTTCCCGGGCTCGCTTCGCTCGCCCTGTTCGGCTTCCTGCTGGCGCTGGTCGACACCAGCGCCGCCGGCCGCGCCTACGCCGCCTATGGCGGCATCTACATCGCGGCGTCGCTTGGCTGGCTGTGGCTGGTGGAGGGCGTGCGCCCCGACCGCTGGGACCTTGCCGGTGCGGCGCTCTGCATTGCCGGCGCCTCGGTGATCCTCATCGCGCCACGGGGCGCGTGAGATGGAATTGCCGGCCCCACTTCGCCAGGGTGTCGAGCGCCTGCTCGAAAACGTTCCGCTGGCGACACTGAAGCAGGCGGCAAAAACGCTGTCCGACCGCTACCGCGCCGAGCTGCGCGACGGCCGTCTGCATATGGCGCAGGAGGTGGCCGTGCAGGCCTACCTGGCGACGCGGCTGCCGGCGACCTACGCTGCCGTCCGTGCCAGTCTCGACGCGCTGAGCGACGCCAAGCCCGGCTTTCAACCCAGGAGCCTGCTCGATGTCGGCGCCGGTCCTGGTACGGTGCTTTGGGCCACGACCGACCTATGGCCCAATCTCGAACAGGCGGTGCTGTTCGAAGCCAGCACCGCAGTGCGCAAGGTCGGCGAGGCGCTTGCCGCCGACGCGATTGCCGCCCGAACCAGATGGCTGGCCGGCGACGCAACCATCGACCTTGCCGCCATCGAGCCCGCCGATCTGGTCACGTGCGCCTATGTGCTCGACGAGATCGTCCCTGCTTCACTGCCGAAGCTCATCGCTCGGTTGTGGCAACTCACTGGCGACACGCTGCTGGTCGTCGAGCCGGGCACGCCGGCCGGATGGCAGCGCATCCTTGCCGTGCGCCGGCAGCTGATCGAGGCGGGCGCGCATGTGCTTGCACCTTGCCCGCATCAGGCGCCCTGCCCGCTCGCCCCGCCCGACTGGTGCCATTTTTCCCGCCGCGTCGCCCGCTCGCGCCTGCACCGGCTGACCAAGGACGCCGATGTGCCATGGGAGGACGAGAAGTTCATCTATGTCGCCGCTTCCCGAGACGGGCCCACGTCCAACCAGGCACGGGTTCTGGCGCCACCGAAATCCGGCTCGGGCAAGGTTCTGCTCAAGCTTTGTCAGGAAGACGGCACCGCCACCGAGCGCTTGTTCACCAAGCGCGATGGCGCGGATTTCAAGCTGGCCCGGCGGCTGGACTGGGGCGACAGGCTAGACAAAACGTCAATATGACCGACGCATTGTTCTTGCTTCGTTCTAGCGAGTCAGATACGAATCGGTGCCTTGTCGAGTCAACCGGAATCGGGGCACGGGAATACTCTCCTGTGGACGATTTATCCTTCCTGTGAATCGCGTGCATGGGAAACGAATAAGCAGACAATGGCCGGACGCGGAGCCTGCCATCTGCTAACGACAGACCGGGATCGAAATCGGGGACATCATGGCAGAAGCAGCGCGAAAATTCGGCGTCGCGGAAACACCGCTTTATCGTGAAGCGCCAAACAACATCGAGGCCGAGCAGGCGCTGCTCGGCGCCATTCTCGTCAACAACGACGCCTTCTACCGCGTCTCGGATTTCCTGAAAGCCAGCCATTTCTACGAGCCGCTGCACCGCAAAATCTATGAGGTGGCGTCCGAGTTCATCCGCATGGGCAAGGTGGCGACGCCGATCACCCTGAAAACCTTCCTGCCGGCCGACGAGAAGGTCGGCGACATGACGATGGCGCAATATGTCGTGCGGCTGGCGGTCGAGGCCGTCACCGTCGTCAACGCCACCGACTATGGCCGTGCCATCTACGACCTTGCGACGCGCCGCGCGCTGATCACCGTCGGCGAGGACATGGTCAACATCGCCTATGACGCGCCGGTCGACATGGCGCCCACCGAACAGATCGAGGATGCCGAGCGGCGGCTGTTCGAGCTGGCCGAAAACGGCCGCTACGATGGCGGTTTCGAAAGTTTTTCCGATGCGTTGAAGAACGCCGTCGACATGGCGAGTGCTGCCTATATGCGCGATGGCCACCTGTCCGGCATTGCCACGGGCCTGCGCGATCTCGACCACCGCATGGGCGGCTTGCAGCCATCGGATTTGATCATCATCGCCGGCCGTCCGGGCATGGGCAAGACGTCGCTGGCCACCAACATCGCCTATAATATCGCCGCCGCCTATGAGCCCGCCCAGCAGGCGGACGGCTCAGTCAAGGCGGCCAATGGCGGCGTCGTCGGCTTCTTCTCGCTCGAAATGTCGTCGGAGCAATTGGCCACCCGCATCATCTCCGAGCAGACCGAGATCCCATCCTCGAAGATCAGGCGCGGTGACCTGACCGAAGCCGATTTCGGCAAGCTGGTCGCCTACACGCAGGAGAACCACAAGCGCCCGCTCTACATCGACCAGACGGGCGGTATTTCGATTGCCCAGCTCGCGGCTCGCGCCCGCCGCCTCAAGCGCCAGCGCGGGCTGGATCTGATGGTCATCGACTATATCCAGCTCATGCAGGGGTCGTCCGCCAAGGCGTCGCAGAACCGGGTCCAGGAAATCACCGAGATCACCACCGGACTGAAGGCGCTCGGCAAGGAGCTTGGCGTGCCGATCATCGCGCTCTCGCAGCTCTCGCGTCAGGTCGAAAGCCGCGACGACAAGCATCCGCAGCTGTCCGACTTGCGCGAATCCGGCTCGATCGAGCAGGACGCCGACGTGGTGCTGTTTGTGTATCGCGAGGAATATTACATCAAAAACAAGGAGCCGGAGAAAGGCACGCCCGAGCACCTCGCCTGGGAAACAAAGATGGTCGAGGTCCAGGGCAAGGCCGAAGTGATCATCGCCAAGCAGCGCCACGGACCGACCGGCACCGTCAGCCTTGCCTTCCAGGGCGAGTTCACCCGCTTCTCCGACCTTGCCGAGGAGCATCATTTGCCGGAAAGGTTCGAGTGAGTTTTTGATCCAATCTCGCATTCCGTCACACCCCCGTCTGCCCTGCCGGGCATCTCCCCCGCAAGGGGGGAGATCGGCAGTTTCATTTGCGGCGCCCTCTCTTCGACGCGAGCAATTGGCGAAGACAGTGATGACATCCAATCTCCCCCCTTGCGGGGGAGATGTCCGGCAGGACAGAGGGGGGTGGGCAGGATCGCCAACCCCCGATTACTTTCAGGCAGGCCACGCCTAATGGCCAAGTCGCGCGTTCAGTTCATCTGCCAGAATTGCGGATCGGTGCACCAGCGCTGGGCCGGCAAATGCGATGCCTGCGGCGAATGGAACACGCTGGTCGAGGAAGGCACCTCCGGCGGCATCGGCTCGGGGCCGGCCAACACGCGCAATGCCCGCAAGGGCCGCGCGGTGGTGCTGACCACGCTGTCGGGCGATATCGAGGACGCGCCGCGCATCATCTCGGGCATCGGCGAGCTCGATCGCGCCACCGGTGGCGGCTTCGTGCGTGGCTCGGCGCTGCTGGTCGGCGGCGATCCCGGCATCGGCAAATCGACGCTTTTGACCCAGGCAGCGGCTGCGCTCGCGTCAAAAGGCCACCGCGTCGTCTACGTCTCGGGCGAAGAGGCCGTCGCCCAGATCAGGCTGCGTGCGCAGCGGCTCGGTGTTGCCGCCACACCTGTGGAACTTGCGGCCGAGACCAATGTCGAGGACATCCTCGCTACCATCGCCGACGGCAAGCGGCCGGACCTCGTTATTCTGGATTCGATCCAGACGCTGTGGACCGACCTCGCCGATTCGGCGCCGGGCACCGTCACCCAGGTGCGCGCCGCCGCCCAGGCGATGATCCGTTATGCGAAATCCACGGGTGCGGCGATCGTGCTGGTCGGCCATGTCACCAAGGAAGGCCAGATCGCCGGGCCGCGCGTCGTCGAGCATATGGTCGACGCCGTGCTCTACTTCGAGGGCGAAGGCGGCCATCACTTCCGCATCCTGCGCACGGTGAAGAACCGTTTTGGGCCGACCGACGAGATCGGCGTCTTCGAAATGTCGGACAAGGGCCTGCGCGAGGTTGCCAACCCGTCCGAGCTTTTCCTTGGCGAACGCCACGCGAAATCGCTGGGTGCCGCTGTTTTCGCCGGCATGGAGGGCACGAGGCCGGTGCTGGTCGAGATCCAGGCGCTGGTCGCGCCGTCCTCGCTCGGCACGCCGCGCCGCGCCGTCGTCGGCTGGGATGGCGCCCGGCTGTCGATGATCCTGGCGGTTCTGGAAGCCCATTGCGGGGTGCGCTTCGGCAGCCATGACGTCTACCTCAACGTCGCCGGCGGCTATCGCATTTCCGAGCCCGCGGCCGATCTGGCGGTGGCGGCGGCGCTGGTTTCCTCGCTCACCGGTCTTGCCCTCCCGGCCGATTGCGTCTATTTCGGCGAAATCAGCCTTTCGGGCGCCGTGAGGCCGGTTGCGCATGCGCAACAGCGCCTCAAGGAAGCCGAAAAGCTGGGTTTTGGAAGCGCGGTTCTGCCCTTGGGCAGCGAGGAACTTACCGGGGGGATTGGGGCCGGTGCTTTCCAGCCGACCGAGCTTGCCGACCTCGTGGCACGCATAGCCGGCTCACGCCGAAGCCGCGTCGACGAGCAGGACTAGAGCATCGGACCCAAACTGGGATCCGGTTTGGGAAAACCGATGCTCCGCGCTATAATGCGGCTCATGGAGTGGGGCGAAAAACATGCCGATTACGCTGCTTGACGGAATTCTCGTCGGCTTCACCCTCGTCTCGGCGATGCTCGCCATGGTTCGCGGCTTCTCGCGTGAAATCCTGTCCGTCGTCTCCTGGGCAGCGGCGGCAGCGGCGGCGTTCTTCTTCTACAAGCCGGTCCTGCCTTACCTCAAGCCTTACATCGACAACGAAAAGATCGCCATGGCGGCGGCCGCCGGCATCGTCTTCGTCATCGCGCTGATCGTCGTCTCGGTCATCACCATGAAGCTCGCCGACTGGATCATCGATTCCAGGATCGGCGCACTCGACCGCACGCTGGGTTTCCTCTACGGCGCGGCGCGCGGCATTCTGGTCGTTGCCGTCGCGCTGCTGTTCTTCAACTGGCTGGCTGGCGCCAAGGCACCTGCCTGGGTCACGGATGCCAAGTCGCGGCCGTTGCTTGAGCAGATCGGCGCCAAGCTCGAAAGCCTGCTGCCCGAAGATCCGGAAAACGCCATCCTCAAGAAGCTCAATCCGAATCAGCCGGCGGCCGAGACGCCCGCGGCTCCGGACGCCCCGGCGGCGGACGCTCCAGCGGGCGGTGACGATGCCAACACGCCGGCGCCTGACGACAATGACCCCGCAACGCCGCCCGCGGACAACGCTCCGGCCAATCCGGCACCGGCGGCACCGGCGAACTGACGCCCGGAACGGTCACCAGAAACAAACGATGGTGTGAACGCTGCACGGTGCGCGTTGCTTTCGGCGCGAACCCGCACTATATGGCGATTTTAGCGGAGCTTAAGATGGCAGACGCAGACGACGTGCTTTCCGCCGAGGCCGACGACCATTTCCATGACGAATGCGGCGTGTTCGGCATCTTCGGCCGACAGGACGCGGCGGCCATCGTCACGCTGGGCCTGCATGCGCTGCAGCATCGCGGCCAGGAAGCCGCCGGCATCGTTTCCTATGACGGCAGCCAGTTCCATGTCGAACGCCATGTCGGCCTGATCGGCGACACCTTCACCAAACAGCGCGTCATCGACAGCCTGCAGGGCAACCGCGCCATCGGCCATACGCGCTACGCCACCACGGGCGGCGCCGGCATGCGCAACATCCAACCCTTCTTCGCCGAACTGGCCGATGGTGGCTTTGCCGTCGCCCATAACGGCAACCTGACCAACGCCATGACCGTGCAGCGGGCGCTGCAGAAGCAAGGCGCGATTTTCTCCTCCACCTCCGATACCGAGACGCTGCTGCACCTCGTCGCCACCAGCAAGGAGCGCGATTTGAACTCGCGTTTCATCGACGCGGTGCGCCAGGTCGAGGGCGCCTTCTCGCTGGTGGCGATGACATCCAAGAAGATGATCGGCTGCCGCGATCCGCTCGGCATTCGGCCGCTGGTGCTCGGCGATCTCGACGGCGCCTGGATCCTGGCGTCCGAAACCTGCGCGCTCGACATCATCGGAGCGCGTTTCGTGCGCGACCTGAAACCCGGCGAGATGGTCGTCGTCACGTCCAAAGGCATCGAGAGCCTGTTTCCGTTCGAGCCGCAGAAGACCCGCTTCTGCATCTTCGAATATGTCTATTTCGCGCGGCCGGATTCCTCGGTCGAAGGCCGCAACGTCTACGAGGTGCGCAAGCGCATCGGCGCCGAACTGGCGCAGGAAAGCCCCGTCGAGGCCGACATCGTCGTGCCGGTGCCGGATTCCGGCACCCCGGCCGCGATCGGCTTTTCCCAGGCGGCCGGCATTCCCTTCGAGCTCGGCATCATCCGCAACCACTATGTCGGCCGCACCTTCATCCAGCCGGGCGATTCGATCCGCCACATGGGCGTCAAGCTTAAGCACAACGCCAACCGCCGCATGATCGAGGGCAAGCGCGTGGTGCTGGTCGACGACAGCATCGTGCGCGGCACCACCAGCCAGAAGATCGTGCAGATGGTGCGCGACGCCGGCGCCAGGGAAGTGCACATGCGCATCGCTTCGCCGCCGACGCGCGCCTCCTGCTTCTATGGCGTCGACACGCCGGAAAAATCGAAGCTTCTGGCATCGCGCATGTCGATCGAGGAGATGGCCGAGTTCATTCGCGTCGATTCGCTCGGCTTCCTCACCATCGAGGGCCTTTATCGCGCCGTCGGCGAAGCCAGCCGCGACAACGACCAGCCGCAATTTTGCGACGCCTGCTTCACCGGCGAATATCCGACCCGCCTGCTCGACTTCGAAGGCCACGACAATGTGCGCACGCTGTCGCTGCTGGCGACAAGCGGGTCGTAGGATTGCCGGACCGTCATCTGCGTTAGTCAAGTTCCCGGAATCCATAGCATGACCCTCGACCTTACCGGCCGCGTTGCGGTCGTCACCGGCGCCTCGCGCGGCATTGGCTATTTCATCGCCAAGGAGCTTGCCGCCGCAGGCGCGCATGTCATCGCGGTTGCACGCACGGTCGGCGGCCTGGAAGAGCTCGACGACCAGATCAAGGCGGCTGGCGGCCAGGCGACGCTGGTGCCGCTCGACCTCGCCGACATGGCCGGCATCGACCGGCTGGGCGGCGCCATCCATGAGCGCTGGGGCAAGCTCGACATTCTCGTCGCCAATGCCGGCGTGCTCGGCGTCATCTCGCCGATCGGCCATGTCGAGGCCAAGACCTTCGAGAAGGTGATGACCATCAACGTCACCTCGACATGGCGGCTGATCCGCTCGGTCGACCCGCTGCTGCGGCTCTCCGACGCCGGACGCGCCATTTTGCTGTCCTCCAACGCGGCGCACTCGGCGCGCGCCTTCTGGGCGCCCTACGCGGCGTCCAAGGCGGCGGTCGAGACGATGATGCGCTCCTGGGCGCATGAGACGGAAAGCCTGCCGCTCAGGGTCAACGCCGCCGACCCTGGCGCCACCCGCACCGCCATGCGCGCCCAGGCGGTGCCTGGCGAGGACCCGGCAACGCTGCCGCACCCTTCGGAGATCGCCAAACGTATCGTACCGCTGGCCAGCCCCGACCTGAAAGAGACAGGGCTGATCTTCCAAGCCAAGCACAATCGCTTCGTCGCCTATCGTCAGCCAGAATAAGCGCACCCTTTTCGCCAGAAGGATTCGGGCTGCCGGGGCCCAAATCATGCGCAGACCGCTTTCAACTGAGCCGGACTGGCCTCAAAAATTGAGGCCAAAATCCGCAGCATCATCACGCGGCTGTGATGTGAGGCGGGAAGGCTGTGCGGCGGTCATGCTTTCGTCATTTCCATGGAGTTGGTAGGATCGAAACGACTCCCGCAACAAGCGCCCCAGTTGGGCAGAACAAGGACATCCCCATGGCAACAACCGCAGCGTTGGTCTGGTATCTGGTAATCGCCGGCCCGCAGGGCGGCATGGTCGTGCTGCCCAGCACCTTCGACAAGCGCGAACAATGCACCGCCGCCATCACCGAATATCAGAAGCAGCCGACACCGGCCGGCTGGTCGGTGCAATGCGTGCCGAGCGCCTCGCCCTTCACCGACGAAGGCGACGCAGAAGAGCCGGCGGCGCAGTAAGCACCCGCATGGCGTTTCAGCGCCGTGCGCTCACCGTGAGTTCCGGCTTCTGGTTGATGGTCTGAAACACCACGCAATAGCGCTCGGTCAGTTTCAGCAGCGAGTCTATCCGCTCCTGCGGCTCATCGGTGTCGAGACTGAAATTGAGCCGGATGGCGCGAAAGCCGACCGGCGCATCCCTGGCGACACCGAGCGTGCCGCGAAAATCAAGGTCGCCTTCGGCTTCCACCGTGGCAGCACTCAGCTTGAATTCGAGCGCCGTCGCCACCGCCTTCAGCGTCACCCCGGCGCAGGCCACCAGCGCCTCCAGCAGCATATCGCCCGAGCAGAGCTCGAGCCCTGAGCCACCGGTTGCCGGATGAAGTCCGGCGATCGCGATCGCCCTGCCCGTCTCCACCTTGCAGGCAACCGACTGGTCGTCGATCGAGCCTTTGGCGCGAAGCGTGATCAGCGCTTGCGAAGCGTCGTCGCGATAGGCCTGCTTCAGCGGCGCCTGCATGGCCTTGAGTGCGGTCGCATCCATGTTCGTTCCTTTCGGGCAGCCTTTGGTGTGTTCTTAGCATTGTCTTGCGGGGGAAGCGCGAAGGAACGCGGCGCAGGAAGACAAGACCATCGCAACAGCCATTTCCTTTGACTTCGATCGTCCCGGCCATACCTATGCGACAGTCGTTCCCGGAGGTGTCATGCGTGCAAAGCTGAGACTCATTCCCGCCATCCTGCTGATGCTCACCGGCCTCGCGCAACCCGTCTTCGCTGAAACAGCCGAACGCGCTCCGCCGACGGGTGGCGTGCTGTCGTTGCTGCCACCTGCGCAGACCACCGAGCATTCGATCACCATCGCCGGGCGCAGCCTGCAATATCAGGCAAAGGCCGGCACGCTATCGCTGCTTTCGGGCAAAGGCGAGGTCACGGCGGAGGTCTTCTATGTCGCCTACACGCTGAAATCGCCGGCGGGCGGGGTGAAGGATCCGCGGCGACCAATCACCTTCGTGTTCAACGGCGGCCCGGGAGCGGCGTCCGCCTATCTGCATATCGGCGCACTCGGCCCGCGCGTGATAGCCACCGGCACCCAAGGGGAATTCCTGCCCTCGCCGCAAAGACTCATCGACAATCCGGACAGTTGGCTCGACATGACCGACCTCGTCTTCGTCGATCCGGTCGGAACCGGCTACAGCCGCGAGGCACCGGGCCAGGACATGCACGACTTCTGGGGTGTCAACCAGGATGCGAGTTCGATGGGGGCTTTCATCCGGCTCTATCTTGCTCAGAACAGCCGCACCGGATCTCCGCTCTTCCTTGCCGGGGAAAGCTATGGCGGGTTCCGGGCGGCACTGCTCGCCCGGACACTGCAAGAGGATATCGGGATCAGTCCGAGCGGCATCGTGCTGATCTCGCCCGCGCTCGAATTCATGCTTGTCCAGCCCGATGAATTCGAGCCGCTGCATTGGGCGCTCGAACTCCCCTCTCTGGCGGCGGTGCGGCTACACTCCCAAGGCGTCGGTGGCGATGCGCTGCGGGAGAAGCTCGCCGAGGTCGAGCACTATGCGTTGGGCGATTATCTTGCGGCTCTCGCCAGCGGGCTGGAGCAAGGCGGACGGCTGGCCAGCCAGCGCGTTGCGGAGATCACCGGCCTGCCGCTCGACCTCGTCCAGCGGAACTCCGCCCGCATCCCGACCGGCCTTTTCGCAAGGGAATTCGCCCGCGCCAGCGGCAATGTGCTCAGTCCCTATGACGGCACGATCGCGACTGCCGATATCGCGCCGGAGAGCGCCGGCATCGCCGGTCCGGATCCGGTGCTCGACCGCAGCGTGCCGGCACTGACCTCGGCTTTCGTCGGCTACGCCCGTGACGAACTGAATTTCCGCACCGATGTCAGCTACCGGTTGCTCAACGGTGATATCAGCCACAATTGGGATTACGGCATGTCGCGACAAGGCTATGCCGGCGTGATGGATGATCTGCAGCGAGCGCGCTCGCTAAACCCCGCGCTTGGCGTGGTCATCGTCAATGGCTACACCGACCTTGTCACGCCTTACCTGGCTTCGCGCTACCTGGTGAGTCAGATCCCGTCACTCGCCAATGCCAAGCCCATCCGTCTCGATGTCGTCGAGGGCGGGCACATGATGTATTTCAGACCCGACGGTCGTCGCGCGCTGAAAGAGGCCGCTTCGGAACTCTACCAGGCGACACAGTAAGATTCGCAACAACGCAGTTCGCCCAGGAACCCCTGCCCCAACGCAAGCATGGGACTGGCGTAGCGCCGCGCCAACTTTCGACCGTATAGCTTGGAGCGAAGCTTGGCTTTCCAGGCCCTTCGCGTCGCCACACACCCCATTTCTGTCGCTTCCTGCAACACTGGTCCCGCGCCTTATGGCCGATATCGCCATTCTCGAAACCCGCGAAAGGGTTCTCGCCGGCATCCTGCTGACCGGTGCGGCCTATCTCCTGTTTTCGACGCAGGATGCTTCGATCAAGCTGCTGGTGACCGGCATGACGGTCTGGCAGATCATGTTCTTCCGCAGCATCACCATTCTGAGCGCCTGCGCGGCGATCGGCGGGCGGCAGCTGTTTGCCGACACGGTGCGCTCGCCGATCATGCGGCCGATGCTGGTGCGCAGCGCCTTCACGCTCGCCGCCTGGCTTTGCTACTACAACGCCGCGCGCAGCCTGCAGCTCGCCGAACTGACCACCGTCTATTACGCGGCACCGATCATCGTCACCGTGCTTTCGGTGGTGATGCTCGGCGAAAAGGTGCCGATGCTGCGCTGGCTGGCGGTGCTGGTCGGCTTTGCCGGCGTCTTCGTCGCGTGCGACCCGACCCATCTCGGCCTGTCCGTGCCGGTGCTGCTGGTGCTGGCGGCCGCCTTTTTGTGGGGCATCGCGATCGTGCTCTTGCGCAAGACCGCCCTTGCCGAGCGTTCGATGATCCAGCTCCTCCTCAACAATTTCTATTTCCTGCTGTTTTCGGCGGCGCCGGCGCTGCTCTGGTGGCAGACGCCGGACTGGACCCAGTTGCTGCTCCTTGCCAGCGTCGGCGCGCTCGGTGGCTTCGCGCAATATCTTCTGTTCGAAGGTATGAAGCGATCGCCGGCTTCGATCCTTGCACCCCTCGAATACACCTCGCTGTTGTGGGCGTTCGCGCTCGGCTTTGCGATCTGGGGCGACGTGCCGCGGCGCGAAGTGTTCCTGGGTGCTGCCCTCATCATCGCCGCCGGACTGTTGATCGTCGGCGGCGAGCATTTCCGCAAGCGGCTATGACGTGGATCGCCATCACTACTGCTGACGCTACGATGTCAGGACTGAACGGCGTAGGCTGGCGGCATGAGTGACATTGCGGCCACGAGGGACAGCACCACTGAGCGCACGCTGGGTATCCTGCTGGTGTCGTCCTCGGCGGCAGTGTTCGGCCTGACCGGGGTGCTGACTAAGTCGATCCATGCGGATCCGCTGACCATCACCTGCTGGCGCGGCTTGGTCGGCTCGATCCTGATCAGCCTTTATGTGCTGTGGCGCCGCCACCGCTCCGGCGGCCGCGAAACGTTGCGTCTTGGCTGGCGCGGCTGGCTGCTAGCGGTGGAAGGGGCGCTGGCCAGCATCGCTTTCATCTCGGCCTTCAAGTTCACCTTCGTCGCCAATGTCGCGATCATCTATGCCACGGCGCCTTTCGTCACCGCGCTGCTGGCCTGGATTCTGACACGTGAACGGTGCCGGTTGCAGACGATGGTCGCCGCCGCCGTGTCGCTATGCGGCGTGGCGATCATGGTCTGGTCCGGCTTCGGCACCGGCAATCTGTTCGGTGACGGGCTGGCGCTGCTGATGACCATCGGCAGCGCGCTTTACATGATCATGGTGCGGACCTTCCGCGACACGCCCGTAGTGTGGGCCGGCGCGGTCTCGGCCTTCCTGCTGTTCGTGCTTGGCTGGTTCGTCACCGACCCGCTGGCGGTTTCGCCGAGGGATGCCGTTCTGCTCGTCACCTTCGGGGCATCGTTCGCGCTGTCCTCGATCCTGTGGACGGAGGGCGCACGGCTTATTCCAGCCGCCGAATCCGGGCTGCTCGGCTCGGCCGAAGTGCCGTTCGCGATTGTGTTTGCCTTCCTGTTCCTGGGCGAGATTGCAC
Organism: Mesorhizobium calcicola; assembly: GCF_042682105.1. NCBI lineage: Bacteria > Pseudomonadati > Pseudomonadota > Alphaproteobacteria > Hyphomicrobiales > Phyllobacteriaceae > Mesorhizobium > Mesorhizobium calcicola. Next base: position 111,252 of record NZ_JBHUGY010000064.1, on the reverse strand, counting down.
CAGCCGCCAGCATGATTGGCGGCGCCATCGTGCTCTGCGCGGTGTTTGCCCATGCTGGCCGCGACTGGCTGATGGCCCGGTCGCAACGCCCGGTCGCAACACATACGTCAAATATTTCGTAAAAAAGTGACACAGTCACGGAACCATCATCCGGGTCAGGCATTGTTGGTGCGACGGGCCATCCCCAAGTCCCCCCAAACCCCTCGGCCCGTCCTACTCCCAAGCCGACCGCAAGGTCGGCTTTTTCTTTGCCACTCAACCGACCGCAAGGTCGGCTTTTTCTTTGCCACTCAACTGACCGTAAGATCGGCGACCGCAAGGTCGGCTTTTCTTTGGCGCCGCGAGACGGATCTTGCCGAATTCAGCCAAGCAGCCCGGACAGAGCCAAATTGCCGCCGAGCAGTGCAGCAAGGTCGGCTGCCGGGCCATCGGCGCCGAGGCGCAGCCGAATGGCGAATTCAGCCGTCGGAACCTGTGGCAGGCCAAGGTCGCGCGAGGCTTCGACAATGCCGGAATGGGCAAAGCGCGCCGTTCGCAGCGTCAGCGCGACACCTGCATTCACCGCCGTGCGCAGGCCGGCCAGGCTGGCGCTGCCGGCGGCGATGCGGTAGCGGCGGCCAGCCGCATCGAGTGCGGCAAGTGCGGCTTCGCGAAAGCCGCAATACGGATCGAGCAGCGCCAGCGGCAATTCTTCCTGCCGCGAGGCCAGCCCTTTTTGCGAACACAGCCATATCATCGGCTCGCGCAGCACGCCGACCTCGTCCGGCGTTGCCACCTGGCGCATGACGATTGCCAGATCGAGCCCACCGGATTGCAGCGCTTGCGCCAGTTCGGCGGAGCGGCCGACACGCAATTCGATCCTGACGCGCGGATGGCTGACGGCGAAGGCGCGCAGCAGCTCGGGCAAACCGCTGTCGGCGAAGTCCTGCGTCGTGCCGATGGCAACGCGCCCGGCGGCGCGCGCGCCCTTCAGTGCCAGCCACGCCTCGCGATGCGCCGCCAGGATGCGTCTCGCATGGCCGACGAGGTCCTCGCCCGCCGGCGTCAGGCCTCGGCCCCGACCTTGCGGCGCCAGAAGCAGCTCGCCGACGATTTCCTCGAGCCGCTGCATCTGCGCGGTCACCGCCGAGGGTGAACGGCCGACGCTTGAAGCCGCCTGCGCCAGCGAGCCGCTGTCGACGAAAGCGAGAAAGGTCCTGAGCAGGTCGGGGTCGAGTGTTTCCATAATTCGATAATATCGAATCTTCGATTGAAAACAATTCGATTTTTTTGACCAAATGATGATGGCACGGTTCCTCCAACGGCGATCAGACGCCGCTCGAACCAGGAGAAGGAAAATGCCCATCATCAATATCAGCATCACCGGCAAGCCTGACGCCGCCCTGTCCGCCAGCATCGCCAGAGAAATCACCGAGATCACCGCTAGGGAGCTGCGCAAGGATCCGACGATCACCGCCGTTGCCGTATCCTACATCGATCCGCAGCACTGGTTCGCCGGCGGCAAGTCACTGGCCGAGCACGGCAGCAACACGTTCTGGCTGGATATCAAGGTGGTCGACGGCACCAACACCAAGCTCGAGCTGGAAGCCTATATGAAGGCGATCTTCGACGCCTTCGGCCGCCTGCTGGGCGGCGTGCACGAGGAAAGCTACGCCTTCGTGCATGAAGTGCCGGCCGCCGCCTATGGCTATGGCGGCAAGACGCAGGAGTTTCGTTTCATCAGCGGGCGGTTGAAAGCGGCGTAAGGGCGCCTAGTCGGATGAGTGTGTTGGAAGAAATGCGGCACCGAAAAATCGAAACTCCAAGTGCCATTTCTTCAACGCTGCGATCCCTCCAACACACCTCATCCGACCGAGCTTCGCTCGGCCACCTTCACCCACAAGGGGGAAGGAAAAGAGCCTTGCGCCTCCACATTGACCTTGCCCTCCATTCCGCTACGCTCTGCCCTGAAGCGGCCGCAAAAGAGCCGCTATGCTAAAATCGTTGGGAGAGACGCGGCATGATCCTGACACTGGCGCTGCTTGCGGGTTTTGTTCTGGCCTGGCTGCTGATCGGCGTGGTGGAGAAATTCCGCCTCGACCTGCGTTTCACCCAGGCGCTGCTCTATGTGCCGTTCAAGCTTGCCTACCGGATCGGCGACAACCGCATCAGGATCGCCCGCAAGGCGCAGGCCCCCGTCATCTACGTCATCTCGCATCAATCGCGTTTCGAGCCGGCGCTGATGCTGTCGCTGCTGCCGGACGATACCTTGCATATACTCGACGAGGTCTCGGCGCGGTCGCCATGGCTCGAACCGTGGCGCGAGCTTGGCCGCACCATCGCCTTCAACGCCGAACATGTCTTCGTCAGCCGCCGGCTGGTGCGCGTGCTCAAGGGCAAGGGGAGGCTCGCGGTCTATTTGCCGGATGCGGTCGAGCCTGACGTCAAGACGTTTCGCCTGTTTCGCGCTGTCACCCGCATTGCCATGCAGGCCGACGCCAAGATCGTGCCGATCTTCGTCGGCGGCGCGCGCAGCCTGCCGGTGTCGCTGACGCCGGCGGACAAGGCACCGCGGCGCTGGTTTCCGCAGCTGTCGATCAGCGTGCTGGAGCCGATGACCATCGCCGAACTGGTGGCGCGCAACCCCGACCAGGCCTCGAACACCAACGCGCTGTTCGACCGTGTCGCCGAGGCCCGGCTTTTCGGCAGCGACCTCGATCGCGGCCTGTTCCTGGCCATGCGCGACGCGGCAACCCGTGTCGGCGCCTCGCACCCAATCATCGAGGATGTCATCTCCGGCACGCTGAGCTACCGCAAGATGTTCATCGGCGCCCGCGTCCTGGGGCGCCGGTTCGAGGCGGTGACGGCGCCAGGCGAAGCGGTCGGCCTGCTTCTGCCCAACGCCAATGGCGTGGTGCTGTCGTTTGTCGGCCTGCTGTCTGCCGGCCGGGTGGCGGCGATGGTCAACTACACCGCCGGCCCCGCCAGCGTGACCGCAGCAGTGCGCACGGCGACAATCCGCACGGTTGTCTCCTCCCGTGCCTTCATCGAGAAGGCCGACCTCGCCGATATCGTCGCGGCGGTCGAAAAGGGCGGCGCCAGGCTGCTGTGGCTGGAGGATGTGCGGGAAGGCGTCACCGCGCTGGACAAGCTTGCCGCCGCTTTGCTGTGGCGCTGGCCGCTGCAGCGGCAGGATGCGGCCAAGCCGGCGGTGATCCTGTTCACCTCGGGTTCGGAAGGTACGCCCAAGGCGGTGCTGCTGTCGCACAAGAACCTGCTTGCCAACGCCATGCAGGCCGAGGCGCGCATCACCATCTCGCCGGCCGACATCCTGCTCAACGTGCTGCCGGTGTTCCACTCCTTCGGCCTGACAGGCGGCACCATCCTGCCGCTGGTTACCGGGGTAAAACTGTTCCTCTACCCCTCGCCGCTGCACTACAAGATCATCCCCGAGGTCGCGCGCAAGGTGAAGCCGACGGTCATGTTCGGCACCGACACGTTCCTCGCCAACTATGCGCGCACCGCCAAGGACGGCGATTTTTCCAGCCTGCGCTTCGTCGTCGCCGGCGCCGAGGCGGTGAAGCCGGAAACACGCCGCGTCTATCGCGAACGCTTCCAGGCCGAGATCATCGAAGGCTTCGGGCTGACCGAGGCAGCCCCCGTGGTCGCCGTCAACACGGCGATCCATGGCCGCGACGGCACCGTCGGGCGGCTGTTGCCGGCGATGCGCATGAAACTGGAGCCGGTCGAGGGCATCTCCGACGCGGGTCAGTTGTGGCTCGACGGACCCAACCTGATGATGGGCTATATGACTGCGGACCGTCCCGGTGAATTGCAGCCGCTAACCGGCTGGCACGACACCGGCGACATCGTTGCCGTCGACCGCGAAGGCTTCATCACCATTCGCGGCCGCGCCAAGCGCTTCGCCAAGATCGCTGGCGAGATGGTGTCTCTGGGGGCGGTCGAGATGCTGGTGCAGTCGCTGTGGCCGGAAGAACGCCATGCGGCGGTGGCGGTGCCGGACAAAAGGCGCGGCGAGCGCATCGTGTTGGTCACCACCGCAGACGACGCCAATCCCGACGAGTTGCGCAAGTTCGGCAAACAGGCGGGTGCCGCCGAACTGATGGTGCCGAACGACATCGTCAAGGTCGACGAAATCCCGGTTCTGGGTTCCGGCAAGACCGACTATGTGTCGACGAGAAAGCTGGCGATCGACAGGCTGGGGCTGGGCGTGGCGGCGTAGAGTAGAAACGAAAGCGGTTCTCGTCCGGGCGCCGCGGGAAAGCTTCGAGCAACCCTATCCTATGTCCGAAGGCGGCACTTTCTCGCCCTCCAGCTTGGCGCGCTTCGAATAGGCGCGCACGCTGAACGGCAGGAAGAGCAGATAACCGGCTACCGAGGCGGTCAGCGTGTACCAGGGATAGGTCATCAGCAAGAGCACGTAGAGCACGACACCAAGGATGATCGGCAGCACCTTGTCGCCCGGAATTCTCAGGCTTTTGCCGGAATAGACCGGCAGCCGGCTGACCAGCAGAAAGGCGACCAGGACGGTGAAGCCGGTGGCGACGAAGGCGGCCGGGCGACTGGGCTCCAGGCCTGTGCGCAGGAAATAGAGATAGAGCGGCAGCATCACCAGCACCGCGCCTGCCGGCGCCGGCACGCCGACGAAATATTCGGACTGCCACAAGGGGCGTTCGGCCTTTTCGTCGTCGAGCACGTTGAAGCGGGCAAGTCTGAGCCCGCAGGCGATGGCAAACAGGAGTGCCGCGATCCAGCCCGGCGATCCGGCCCGATCGAGCAGGAAGGCATAGAGCACCAGAGCGGGCGCGACGCCGAAATTGACGATGTCGGCCAGCGAATCCATCTGCGCGCCGAATTTGGAGGTCGCCTTCAGCATCCGCGCCAGCCGGCCATCGATGCCGTCGAGGAACGCGGCAAGCAGCACCATCACCACGGCGGGCTCAAAACGGCCTTCGAAGCCGAAGCGGATGCCGGACAGGCCAGCACATATGGCAAGCACGGTGACCAGGTTGGGCAGCACCATGCGCATCGGGATTTCTCGGATACGCGGACCGCCGCTGGCATGGGCCTCGAATTTCTTGAACGGAGCGCCCACTGCTCAGGAAATCCGCACGAGGGGGGTGCCGGCGACACCGCCGAATTCAGCCAGCACGGTTTCGCCACCGACCGCCGTCTGGCCAACGGCAACGCGCGGCGTGGCGGTCAGGGGCAGGAACACGTCGACGCGCGAGCCGAAGCGGATCAGGCCGAAACGCTCGCCAATGGCGATCGAGCCGCCGGCCTCGGCCCAGCAGACGATGCGGCGCGCCACCAGGCCGGCGATCTGGACAGCCGCGACCGTGCCGTTGGGGCTGTCGATGACCAGGCCGTTGCGCTCGTTCTCGGTGCTCGCCTTGTCGAGTTCGGCATTGAGGAATTTTCCGGGCCGGTGTTCGATCTTGGCGATGCGGCCGCGTACCGGGGCGCGGTTCACATGGCAGGAGAAGACGTTCATGAACACCGAGATGCGGGTCATCTCGACATTGCCGAGGCCAAGTTCGCGCGGCGGCACGGCCGGTCCGACCGCCGAGATGATGCCGTCGGCGGGGCTCACCACCAGGCGGTCGTCGACCGGCGTGACCCGCTCGGGATCGCGGAAGAAATAAACGCACCAGGCGGTCAGGATAAGGCCGATCCAGAACAGGATCGAGGAGAAATAGCCGAGGAAAAGTGTGCCCGCGCCAAAGGCCGCGATGAAGGGATAGCCTTCGCGATGGATCGGTACGAACGCGTTCTTGACCGTATCGACTAGGCTCATCGGGCTGGGGTAGGCTCCGTTTCAAGTCCGGCCTCAATAGCCGAAAGCCCACTTCGCCGCAACGCAACAATCGGCGAGGCAATTCCGAGCCGCCCGTCACGCGGCGCCAACGGCCATGCCGATGGCAGTTTTTCATGAGCGAAAAGCCGTGGGGCTGCTGTCGGGACGAGGACGCCTCGCCCGTCCTTGGTGAGACAGCGTCATTCGTCGGTCTTTCGGCCGCGATGACGTGCAACCAGGAGGTCCCGCATATGCAGAAACAATCAACCACCCAAGCGCGTCTCGTTACTGCCGGCCTTGCCTTCGGTGAATCGCCGCGCTGGCGTGACGGACGCCTGTGGCTCTGCAACTGGGGAACCGGCGAGATCGTGGCCGTCGATGCCGATGGCAACCGCGAAATCGTGCTCACAGTTCCGGCTGTGCTGCCCTACTCCATCGACTGGCTGCCGTATGGCCACCTGCTCGTCGTGTCCGGTCGCGAAGGGCTGCTGCTCAGGCAGGAAGCCGACGGTTCACTGGTTACCCACGCCGATTTGCGACCGCTGTCGAAAGGCCCGTGGAATGAGATCGTCGTCGACGGGCGGGGCAACATCTATGTCAATGGCGGCGGCCCGGCGCCGGCTCCCGGCCAATATTTCGGCCCAGGCACCGTCGTGCTGATCACGCCGGACGGCGCGGTCCGGCAGGTGGCGGAAAATATCGCCTTTGCCAACGGCATGGCCATAACCCCGGACAACAAGACGCTGATCGTTGCCGAGTCGCACGCCAACCGGCTGACCGCCTTCGACATCGCCGCGGACGGCACCCTTTCCAACCGCCGGGTCTGGGCCGATCTCGATGGCTTTCCCGACGGCATCTGCCTCGATGCCGAAGGCGCGGTCTGGTATGCGGATGTACCCAACAAGCACTGCGAGCGGGTGCTCGAAGGCGGCGAGGTGCTGCAGACCGTCAATGTCGATCGCGGCTGCTTTGCCTGCATGCTGGGCGGTGCGGACAAGAAAACGCTGTTCATCGCCGCCGCCGAATGGCGCGGCTTCGAGCATATGGTTGGGGATGCCCGCACCGGCCAGGTGCTCAGCGTTGAAGCGCCGGCACCTGGCGTCGGCTGGCCGTAGAAGCCTTTTTACAGTCCGGGGATCCGCTGATAATTGGCGATGTCGGCTCGCACGCCAAGCCGGGCGAGCGTCTCCTGCCGATTGAACCCGGCACGCGCATGCTCGGCCGTGACGATCGGCACGACCCGGTCGACGGCCGCCTGGCTTTCCCATTCGACGATCGTGACGAGGTTGAATTCGCCCGGCCCCGAGAACTGCTCGAGCAGGAAATCCTGCACGAAGCCATCCTGCCGGCGCAGCAGGTCATGTGTTGCCCTGACCTTGGCGAGTATCTCCTCGCGAGCGGCCGCCGGGACGACGAATTTGTCCACCCTGAACACGCTGCTACCGTCAACACTCTGATTTGTCTTGCTCATCTCGATTGTTCCGTTCTTGGATCTTGGTTTTCCGGGCTCCAAGAACGGCCTACAATCTCAACTAAAGTTGAGGTCAAGCGGATTTTTTCGACACCTTTCCCTTCTCTCCTTTGGGAGAAGGGAAAACGCTATGACACCTCCGACGTGCGGCGGCGGACGATGACGCCAAGCTCGTCGCCCTCGCGGGCAATGCGCAGCCGCTCCTCGGCCTCGGTCGCTTCGCGCTGGCGGTCCCACATCGAGGCGTAGAGGCCGTGCTTTCGCATCAGCTCGGCATGGGTGCCGCGCTCGGCGATCTGGCCGTCCTGCAGCACGATGATCTCGTCTGCGGAAATCACCGTCGACAGCCGGTGGGCGATGACGATGGTGGTGCGGCCGCGGCTGACCAGATCGAGCGCGGCCTGGATCTCCTGCTCGGTGTGGCTGTCGAGCGCCGACGTCGCTTCATCCAGCATCAGGATCGGCGGTGCTTTCAGGATGGTGCGGGCGATCGCCACGCGCTGCTTCTCGCCGCCGGAGAGTTTTAGCCCACGCTCGCCGACCATCGACTTGTAGCCCTCTGGCAGTCGCTCGATGAACGGGCCGATCTGGGCGAGTTCGGCCGCCTTGCGCATATCCTCCTCGCTGGCGCCGATGCGGCCATAGCGGATGTTGTAGGCGATGGTGTCGTTGAACAGCACGGTGTCTTGCGGCACCATGCCGATCGCCCCACGCAGGCTCTCCTGCGTCACGTCTCTGATGTCCTGGCCGTCGATCAGCACCTGGCCGCCCTGCACGTCGTAGAAGCGGAACAGAAGCCGCGAGATGGTCGACTTGCCGGCGCCCGACGGCCCGACGATGGCGACCGTCTTGCCGGCCGGCACCTCGAAGCTGATGCCCTTCAGGATCTTGCGGTTCGGATCATAGGAGAAATGCACGTCACGGAACTCGACCTTGCCGGCGCTGACGGCGAGCGGCCTGGCATCCGGCTTGTCGACGATCTCCCGCGGCACATCGAGCAGATCGAACATCTGCTCGATATCGGTCAGCCCCTGGCGGATTTCGCGGTAGATGAAGCCGATGAAATTGAGCGGCACCGACAGCTGCATCAACATGGCGTTGATGAAGACGAAGTCGCCGACCGTCTGCGTGCCGGCCTGCACTTCGAGCGCCGACATGCACATGACGATGACGGTGCCGAGGCCGAAGATGATGCCCTGGCCGAAATTCAGCCAGCCGAGCGAGGTCCAGATCCGCGTCGCCGATATTTCGTAGCGCGCCATCGAGCGGTCGAAGCGCTCGGCCTCCATGCCTTCGTTGTTGAAATATTTGACCGTCTCGTAGTTGAGCAGCGAGTCGATCGCCTTGGTGTTGGCATCGGTGTCGCTGTCGTTCATGTCGCGGCGGATCGCGATGCGCCAGTCGCTCGCCCGCACCGTGAACCAGACATAGACCCAGACGGTGACCGCGACGACGACGACGTATTTCCAGCCATAGGTGTAGGCGAAGATGCCGGTGGTCAGTGCGAATTCGAGGATGGTCGGCGCGGTGTTGAGCATGATGAAACGCACAATCGTCTCGATGCCCTTGGTGCCGCGCTCGATGATACGCGACAGACCGCCGGTGCGCCGCTCGAGATGAAAGCGCAGCGACAGTTCGTGCATGTGGACGAAGGTGCGGAAGGCGAGCTGCCGCACCGCGTACTGGCCGACCCGGGCAAACAGCGCGTCGCGCAGCTGGTTGAAGCCAAGCTGCACTAGGCGCACGACATTGTAGGCGACGACCAGCATGACCGGCGCCAGCAGAAAGGTCGGCAGCGGCGGCACCGATTTGGCGTCGCCGGCCAGCGCATCGGTCGCCCATTTGAAGAAGTAGGGCCCGGCGACCAGCGTCAGCTTGGCGACGACCAGCAGCAGCGTCGCCCAGGTGACCCGCGCCCTGAGATCGGCGCGGTCCGCCGGCCACATGTAAGGCCACAGGTTGAGCAGCGTCTTGAAGGTCGAGGAGTCGGAGACGGTTTTTTCGGCCATTTTTTGATGCCTTCTTCTTATTCTCAGCGGCCGGAGCAGCAGGAATTGACGAGCGCGGCGACCGATGCGGAAACATCGGCGAGCGCGGCGTGGTCGACCGCATAACGCGAGCGCTGGCGATCGGGCTCGAATCGGACCAGCCCGGCTTCGACCAGTATCTTCAGGTGTTGTGACACGGTGGACTGCGCCAGATCGAAACGATCGACGACTTCGCGGCAGCAACAGGAGTTGCTGGCTGACAGGTGCTTTATGATTTCGATGCGCGCCGGGTGCGAAAGCGCGGCAAGCCGGGCGGCGACCGCGTGGCTGTCGGGGGCGCAGTTGCCCGGCGCGGGGCGGCATCCGTCTGCTTCGAAGGGGGATTCGGCCATCGTCCATCGGCGATAAACGATGACCGGTCCTGCGGCAAGCTGCGCTTATGGGCAGATTTGGCTGGCGACTAACGCTTTGAGATCGATTTCTCGATCCCCGGCATATCGAGTATCTGTTCGGCCAGAAAGTCGACCAGTAAGCGGACCCTTGCGATGCCCGCGCGCTCCGGGACAATCAGCATGTTCAATGGGACGGAGGGCAGCGAATATTCCGCCAGTATCGTCTCGAGCAAGCCTGCTGCCAAAAGATCGTCGACAAGCCATCGATGAGCCGGTGCAATCCCTCGGCCAGCGACCAAGGCCTCGCGTGCGGCCAGTCCATGGTCGATACGCAGTCGCCCTGCGAAAGGCACCATATGGAGTTCGCCGCCGGCGCCTTGCAAAGCAAGAGTTTCGCTGCCCGCCACATTCGACATGCGGATGCCCTCATGCCGAGAAAGATCCGATGGGACGACCGGTCTCCCTCGCGCCGCCAGATAATCCGGCGATGCCACGAGCAGACGCCGTGATTGGCCGAGGGCGCGCAGCTTCAACGAGCTGTCAGTGAGTGGCCCAAGGCGAAGCGCGATATCGACGCCCTCCCGGACGAGATCCACACGTTCGTCCGTGAGGCTGAGATCAATTCCGATCTCGGGATATCGATCCTGAAAGGCGAAGACGAACCGGCTGGCGTGCAAGACCCCGAAGGCTGCCGTACAGGAGATCCGGACGGTGCCAGCCGGCGCACCGCGCGCGCCGCGCGCTTCATCGCCGGCCTGCTCCACAAGGCGCAGGATCTGGATGCTGTTTGCGTAGTACCGGTTACCCTCATCGGTCAACGTGACCCGCCGGGTGGTTCGGCTGAGCAAAGGCACACCCACCGCCTCCTCGAGCTCCTGCAAATGCCGCGTGACCGTCGATTGCCCGATGCCCAGTTCATTGGCAACCGACGACAGCTTCCCCCGTTCTGCGACGCGAACGAAGGTGCGCATGCGTTCGAGCGTGATATCCGATTTATCCATTATTCGGCACAATCTTATCCATTGCCGATACATAGCGGATTGCATCGATATTGCCTACCTGACGAACAGGTTTTCAATCCCTGGAGTCGCCGCATGAAAATTCTGCTTGTCTTCGCTCATCCCGAATCGCGCTCGCTCAACGCCGCGCTCCGCGACGTCGCCATCACGGAACTGGAGGCACAAGGCCATGAAGTGCGGGTAACGGACCTTTACGCCCAGGGCTGGAAATCAGCGGTCGATCGGACCGACTTTCCGGTCTTGGCGTCGGACACGCGGCTGATACCTGCCACGGCGTCCAAGAAGTCTTTCGAAGCCGACGCGCTGACCGAAGACGTCAAGGCCGAGATCGCCAAGCTGATTTGGGCGGATGCATTGATCCTCCAGTTTCCGCTCTGGTGGTTTGCCATGCCGGCGATTCTCAAAGGTTGGGTCGACAGGGTCTTCGCTTACGGCTTCGCCTACGGTGTTGGTGAGCATAGCGACAAGCGATGGGGCGACCGCTACGGGGACGGAACCTTGGTCGGCAAGCGCGCAATGCTGATCGTGACGGCAGGCGGCTGGAAAGAGCATTATGCGCCTCGCGGCGTCAACGGCGAGATCGACGACCTGCTGTTCCCGATCAATCACGGGATTCTCTACTACCCGGGTTACGACGTGCTTCCGCCGTTTGTCATCTATAGCGTCGACCGCTTTGGTGAAGCCGACTTCGAGCCCGCTGCCCAGCGCTTGCGCGAGCGGATGAGAACGCTCGCTACCACGCAGCCGATCCCCTATCGCCGGCAGAATGGCGGCGACTATTTGATTCCGAGCATGAACCTGCGCCCTGACCTGGGCGATCAGAACACAACCGGGTTCAAACTTCACCTGAGCGGCTCAAAGAGCTAGCTGACTACGACCCTGGATGGCCTTGGCTCTATTTGGTCTTGGTCGGCGCTTTCGTCGCCTGCTCGCCCATCGTCTTGAGGTCGGCGGCTTCGCCTTCCTTCGACTTTTCCGGAACCTTGAACACCTGCCCTGGCCAGATGCGGTCGGGATTGCTGATCTGATCCTGGTTGGCGAGGTAGATGGTCGAATAACGCACGCCATGGCCGTAGACGCGCCGCGAAATCCGCCACAGCGTATCGTTGCGGCGGATGACGACGGCGCCGTCGGCATGCTCGAGCTTGGGCGCGACGGTCTCGGGCACATCGCCTGGCGGCGTTGCCGCCGCCACGACGGCCGGAGCCTCAGTGGCAGGAGCGGGCGTCGTGGCCGGTGCCATCTCGGCCGGTGCGGCGGCAACGGCCGGCGCCTCGGTGGCCGGTGCGGCAGGAGCCGGTGCGGGCTCCGCCGGGGCCGCCGCGACAACAGCGGGCGCGACCGGTTTCGGCTCGGCAGGCTTTGCTTCGGCGGGTTTGAGATCGGCGGGCGCCACGGCGGCGACCGATTCACCCGGCTCACGCTCGAACGGCACGGCGGCACGGGCCACAACTTTCACCCCGTCGGCATCGAGACCGTCGACATGGATGGTGTAGCTGCCGACCGGAATGTCGCGCGTCGCCTCGACCAGGAAGTGGCCGTCCGATGACGTCTGCGCGTCACCGAGCAGGATATCGTTGGCGTAGGCGCGCACCTTGCGGCCGGGATCGGCGAGACCGGCAACAAAGATCTTGTTGCCGTCGATCTCGACCGCCTCGACGACGATCTTGGGTTCGGCCACGGCTGCGGCGGGGGGCGTTGCCGGAGTCGCCGGAGCAGGTACTGCTTCAACCGCGGCTGGCGCCGGAGCCGCCGGGGCGGCAGGTGCAGGCGCTTCGGCCGCGGGAGCAGCCGGGGCGGCAGCCTGGTCGTCGGCGGCCGGGGCGGCCGGGTTTGTCTCGGGCGCCGGAACGGTGAGCAGTTCGGCCGGCTTGCCCGGCTCCTCGACCATGGCCAGCACCTGGCCGGCCGCATCCTTGGGAACCGAAACGACGGCGGTCTGCGCCGAGGCGGTCACGACATCGCCGATGGTGGCGCGCAACGCGATTGTATAGTCGCCGGGTTTCAGCGGATCGTCGAGCACGATGACAAAGGCGCCATCAGGGCCCGCGACCGTCGAGCCGAGCACGGTCGTGCCGGTGAGTATCTCGACCTTCGAGTTGGGCGCCGCATTGCCGGCAACGACGATCGAGCCGTTGCTCTCGACGCGCACGACATCGAAGGACGGCGCGATCGGACCGGCCGTGGCGGGCGCCGCCGCATCCGGCGCGGGCGCTGCAGGAGCTGTCGCCTCGGTTGCGGGCGCTGCTGGAGCCTCCGTTGCCGGTGCGGCCGGGGCTGCCGCCTGGGGCGCCGCGGCGGGAGCAGCCGGCACCGCCGGCGCCGGCAGGCGCGCTTGCGTGCCGGGATCGGCCGGTTTCGGCGCCTCGGGTGGCGTCAAGGCCGCTACTTGCGCCGGCGGCGTGCGATTGAGATACGCATCGAGTGCACCCGATACATAGGCGGTTCCCGCGGCCGCGACGGTCCCACCCGCCGCGAACAGGAACACCTTCAGTGGATTAATCGCCATATTTGCCTACCCCTTAGCCACCTAATGCCGGTCTAGCCTGTTTTGCCAAAACCGACAAGAAAAAGCCCGCCCGGGCTTGACCCCGCTTTCAGACCCAATCACCAATCATCGGCATGAACACGATTCGATCCGTCTGCGTCTACTGCGGCTCGTCTCCGGGCCGCGATGAAACCTATGCCAAGGCCGGACACCTGCTTGGGCGCTCGCTTGCGCGCTCCGGCCTCAGGCTGATTTACGGCGGCGGCACCAAAGGCATCATGGGCGCCGTTGCCGAGGGCGCCCTGCGTGCCGGCGGCAAGGTGACGGGCATCATTCCGCGCTTCCTCATCAACAAGGAGGCAACCGAAACCGCGCTTGACCGGCTCGACGAGCTCGTGATCACCGACAACATGCACGAGCGCAAACATAGGATGTTCGAAAAATCCGACGCCTTTGTGGCGCTGCCGGGCGGCATCGGCACGGTCGAGGAGATCGTCGAGGTGATGACCTGGGGACAGCTCGGCCATCACCGCAAGCCGATCGTCTTCGGCAATGTCGGCGGATTCTGGGATCCGATGCTGGCGTTGCTCGATCACATGGCCGCCGAGGGCTTCATCCACACCGCGCAGCGGGTCAAGCCGCTGGTCGTCAACGACCCCGAGGCAATCGTCGCCGCCATCATGGTGGCGGGGTCCTCCGTCGATGCCCCGACCGAGGGCGTGCAGTCGGTGATAGACAAGATGTAGGAGCAAAATGTAGGGCAGTAAGGGAATATGGCAGTAAGGCAGTATGTAGATTGCCTGGAGTGGGTTTGCCCTACTGCCCTACTGCCCTACTGCCCTACTGCCCTACTGCCCTACTGCCCTCTTCCTCCGCTGCCTCCCGCAAGCCGGCGATCACCGCTCGGTGGTCAAGACGACGCCAGGCAAGATGGATCGAAACCTTTCGTTCGAACCATGGCAGGTCGCGAAACACGATCCGCGGCGGTGCGGCGGCACGCAGGCTGGCCTGCACCGTCGCCAAGCCAAGACCGGCGCTGACCAGTCCGAGCGAGGTCAACGGATCGGCCGTCTCATAAGCGATGTCGGGCAGAAAGCCGGCCTTGGCACAGGCAGCCAGGAACTGGCCGCGGTTGGTGTCGTCGGGTTGGCGCACGACGGTGATCCAGGTGCGGCCGTCGAGGTGGCGTGGCCTGATGTCCGACAACCCGACAAGCGGATCGTCTTCGGGGATCGCCAGCACCAATGGTTCATGGCGCAGCGCGATGGTGGCGATGTCCGGATCATCGCCAGCCGGCGGCGAATAGACGAAGCCCAGGTCGAGCGAGCGCTGCCGTAATGCCTCCAGTTGCGCCGCCGAACGCAGGCTTCGCAATTGAAGGTGAAAATCCGGCCGCTCGCGGCGGAACTGGCGCAGCATCCCGGCGACAAGGCCGGCATGCACGGCTCCTTCGACATAGCCGATGGCGAGACGGCCGACGGCACCGCTGGCCAGGTTGCGGCCGAACTCCTCCAACCGTCGCGCGTTGGACAGCAGCGAGCGGGCCTCGGCGAGGAAGGCGCGGCCTTCGGCGTTGAGATGGACCCGTTGCCTGGCTCTTTCAAACAGGGGAACGCCAAGCTGCTCCTCGAGCTGCATGATCCGCCGGCTGAGCGGCGATTGCGAAATATGCAGCATTTCGGCGGCGCGGCCGACATTGCCGGTTTCGGCGACCGTGACGAAATAGCGAAGCTGGCGCAGGTCGAACATTTTTCTCCAGGCTTTCAAGTCCTTTGAGGTCTCAACTTTAGCTTATTCAGTCTTGGACAGTCTGGCTAGCCGCGGCGATAGTTGGGTCATCCCAACCAAAGGAGACCGCCATGCAGTTCTTTGCCCTTCTCACCCGCAACACCGAAAAGTTCAGCGATGCCGATTTCGCGCCGCTGCTGCCGGGCGAGGCCGAGCAGCGGCGCACGCTCTATGCCGAAGGCGCGGTACGCCAGGTCTGGAACCGCGGCGACGTCCCCGGCAGCGGCATGATGTTCGAGGCCGGCAGCGACGCCGACGTGCGCGGCCATCTCGCCACCTTGCCGCTGGTGAAGGCCGGCATGATGGATATCGCCGCCATCGTACCGCTCAACCCCTACCCGGGCTTCGGCCCGAAGCGCTGAACGAGAGCAAGAGGCGCGGCGGTCGCAAGGCTTGCCGCCTTCCTTTCTACCTCGAGAACTTTCGCCTGACACGGGTAGGCAAACCCGTCCTGTGACGATTTCCGTTTGCTGCTCGCGGGCGAGTTGGCTATCGGGAAATGTCGGCAGGGGGAGATATTTTGGAGAACAGATCCGAGACGGGAACAGATCGCGTCCCACACGCATCCGTCGTCATGACGGTCTACACCGACCGGCGCTTCCTCGATGCGGCGGTCGACAGCATACTCGCGCAGGAATTCGGCGATCTCGAGCTTATCATCGTCGATGATGGAACGGGCCAGGATGCGGTCTTCCAGGCACTGGCGCGTCGCGACCCGCGCATCCGGGTTGTCGTCAGTCCCACCAATCTGGGCACCGCCGCCGCCGCCAACCGCGGCATCGAAGCGGCTCGCGGCGACATCATTCTTCGCCTGGACGCGGATGACATCGCCGAGCCGACGCATGTCGGGCGCCTCGTCGCGGCACTGGCCGAGGATCCGCAGCTGGGCCTGGTCGGAAGTTCCGTGACGCTGATCGACGAAGCCGATCAGGTCCACTATGTGCAGGCAATGCCGCAAACGGATCTCGAGATCCGATGGACCATCCTGTTCCACAACCCATTCTACCATTCGGCGGTCGCCTATCGCCGCAGCTGCTTCGACGCGGCCGGACCCTACAGGATCGAGGAATTGGTCTCGCAGGACCACTATCTCTGGTTTCAGATGCTGCCCTTGTGCCGCGCGCGAAACCTCGCCGAGCCGTTGACGCGCTATCGGGTGAACACGCTTGGACTGACAATTATGAACTCGAAGAACGCACGCAACCGGACGCATCCGATCCGCGAGGCTTTGTGGACCCGTCTCGGCCTGACCTACGACCTCTACGACGACGCCTTCGCGCAGGATCTGTCGCGTTTCCTGCGCGGGAATGAAATCGCCACCGAGCGGCGCGTCGCCGCCTACCGCAAACTGCTTGGCGTGCTGCGCGTCTTTCTCGCCGCATCGCAGCCGTTTGCGCATGCCGAGGATGCCGACGACGCCCGGCGGCTGGCGCAAAGTACGGTCGCGCGCATACTCGCCAGCCCGCCGATGCGGCTGCGAGAGGTGCTGGAGGTCTGCACGCTGTGCTGGCCGCTCGATCGGCGGGCTGCGACCAGTGCGGCGATGAGACGGTTGGCAGTTGGCGCCAGCGCCCGGCTGCGGGCGGCGGGAAAATGGCTGAGCCGGTCTGGGATGAACCAGCCGTGAGCGGGATCTCCACGGCGCGAGAATTGCTATCCCTGCCCGTCCGTATCGAGAGAGCATAATGGACCCTGTTTTTTCGGCGTGGTTTGAAGGCAAGTACCTTTCCACCGACTGGACGTCGCGGTTCTTCTCGGTGTGGGCGTCGCTGCTCGCAGCGCGCCGTGACGAGCCCCTGAAGGTTCTGGAAATCGGCTCATGGGAGGGCCGGTCGGCGGTTTTCTTTCTGCAGTATCTGAGCAAATGCCAGCTGACATGCATCGATACGTTCAGTGGAAGTCCCGAACACGCGCTTCGCCCCAAATGGGCCGACCAGCTTGCCCATGTGGAACAACGTTTCGACGCCAATCTCGCTGAATTCGGCGGACGGGTCGAAAAGATCAAAAGCCGTTCGTCGCAGGCGCTGGCCCGCCTCATTTCCGAGGAACGCAGCTTCGAGGTCGTCTTCATCGATGGCAGCCATCACAGCGCCGATGTCCAGGCCGATGCCGTGTTTTCCTGGCAGATGGTCAGGGACGGCGGCATCATCATTCTCGACGACTATGAATGGACATTCTTCCCCGACGAAATCGACCATCCAAAACTCGGGATCGATACCTTCCTGGCGGTGCATGCCGGCCAGTACCGCGAGTTGTATCGGGGCGAGCAGATCATTATCCAGAAGATCGAAGCCGAGCCATCACGGGCGCCTTCGCCGGGCACGCCGGCACTGCCGCGGGAGGCCGGTCCGGCGCTCGACATCGCCGAGAAGAGTGTCGAGTTTGTGCTGATTGCCGAAGCGGGCATTCTCGAAGCGCAAGCCCTGCTGCTGTGCGAGAGCATACGATGTTTTGCAGGCGCCTATTCGCGGTGCCCGATAACGGTCGTCTCACCAAGGAGCAGCCGCCGCCCATCCTTGTCGACGCTGCGCAAATTCGAGCAGCTGGATGTCGAATACCTGCCGATCGAGATCCAGAGTTACTACCCGCAATACGGCACGTCGTATCGCATTCACGCGCTCGCTCACGTCGAACGCCGGCCGGGGCCGCCTGTCATCGTCCAGCTCGACAGCGATACGATATTTGTCGCCGAGCCCGATTTATCGTTGGGCGCAAGTTCGGCCGCCGCGCGCCCGGTAGACGTCAAGGGAATGTGCACGACGGGGCCTGGCGACCCATTCGACAGCTACTGGAGACAGTTATGCGCGCTTGTCGGCGTCGACTATGAGCATCTCCCCATCGTGCGGACAACGGTCGGTGGCCAGGCGGTGCGAGCGAGCTACAATGGCGGGCTTTTTGTAGCAACAAGGGCATGCGGGCTTTTCCAGCGTACCGAAGCCATTTTCAAACAATTGGTGGCCGCGGATATGAAGCCGTGGGCCGACGGGCCAACTTTCGACACCGGGACCGGGGTCCTGCACGGAGAGGCCACCACCTATTGGGGCACCAGCCAGGCCGCCTTCTCGCTGGCGGCAGTTGCCGGAAACCACCCCGTGCGACTTTTGCCGGATACGCACAATTTTCCTCTCAACAACCTCGCGGGGCTGCCGGCGCCCAACGCGGCGCGCCTGGTCCACATCCACTATCATGGCCTGTTCAGCGACGCGTCAGCGGATGTAAATCCGATAATGCAAGGGAAGCTGGCCCTTCCGGCGGCAATTTCCGAATGGCTTGCGGCCCGGCTGCCGCTGCGGGACCACCCGCAGCCGACGGCCACGACGCGTGACCTCACACTCGAGCAGGACGAACTCATTCGCGCCCATGACGACCTTAGGCTCGAACGCGACGCGCTCGTCCGTGACCGAGACGCTCTCCGCGAAGAACGCAACGCGATCCTCGCGTCACGCAGCTGGCGCTTGACCGCACCGTTGCGATGGGTGCGCGGCCCTTTCGTGCGCCGAAGATGACGGCAAGATCGATCGCGGCGGCGCGACGCCGGCGCTCGGCAGACTGTGATCGGCTGTCAAGAAACCGTCACACGCAACCAGGCTCGTCCGTGCTAGAGATCGCGGTCAGGCTGCCGCCACGCGGCGCCATGTCCGAAAACTGCATCTGGTACTGCCCATGGATGTCGCTCTTGCCCCGGAAGGCACCGACCTGTCGCCTTACCTGCCCGACGAGCACGGGCTGTTCTTCATCTATCATTTCACCGCCGATGGCCTGCGCACCAAGGACCCGGGACAGGCGTGCTGGAACTGGCGCAGCTATCAGATCACCGACCTGCATGCACGCCAGGAGATCGGCGCTGAGAAGGCTTTGCCGGGGCCGGTGCGCGACGCCTTCCTTGCCCCCAGCCATGGCTGTCACATCGACTTCGAGGATGGCTGGCTCTATGGCGATCTGCCGGATCTCAGACACAATTTTTCCGAGGCGCGCGGGCTTGTCCATTTCCGCTTCGCCTTCAACGAGACGACGCTGATCGGCGCTCGCAAGCAGCCGCTGGAATCGGTCGATGCCGTCCGCAAGTCAGTGGAGAGTGGATCGCGCAAGTTCCGCTCGCCGGCGGAACTGATCGAGGCGGTCACGGGCCAGTCGCTCGACGGCATGTCGGCTGAGCTCCGCAAGCTGGGCGACAAGCTCGACGGCATCGAGGACCGCGTCGTACGCGATGCGTGGCACAATGAGCGACAAGCGCTGGTCGAGGCGCGCCGGCAATTGGTGGTCATCCATCGGCAGATGGCGACGATCACCAATCTGTTCCGACATCTCGACCATTCGCATCGCAACGAGCTGCCTGACCCGATCAACGACATGGCGGCCAGGCTCTCGCAGCGGGCGCATACTCTCTACCATGACGGCGAGCAATTGCAGGCGCGCACAAGGCTGTTGCAAGACGAGCTGATGGCCAAGCTGACCATGCAGTCGAACCAGTTGCTCTACGTTCTCTCTGTCATGACGGCGGTGCTGCTGCCGACGACCATCATCTCGGGCCTGTTCGGCATGAATGTCGGCGGGCTGCCGCTGGTCGACACGCCGATGGGCTTCTGGGTGGTAACGGCGGTATCGGTGTTTATCGCGGCAGCCACCTATCTATTCGTCAGGCGGCTTGGCCGGGGGGTGTAACAGCAGCCCGGTGGCTTTTACGCCGAAGCGCGAAGATCTTCCACAACGGTACCGGCATGCATCGCGCAATGCGGTGAAGCTCGAATGCATTTCGGCGGCGCCCGAGCGCGCCCGGGGCGCGCGCCCTCGCCAGGCGAATTTCGAAACAGCCTCTTACCTGACAGAAGCCTTGCGCGCGCTCGTCAGCATCGACCAGGAATAGATCGCCAATGCCGCCCAGATGAGGGCGAACGCGACGGCCTGGGTGGTGCCGAAAGGCTCGTCGAAGATCAGGACGGCGATCAGGAACACCATGGTCGGCGCGATGTATTGCATGATGCCGATGGTGGAGAGGCGCAGCAGCTTGGCGCCGAAGGCGAACAGCAGCAGCGGGATCGATGTGACCGGACCGCAGCCGATCAGCAATGCCGTGTCGGTGGCATTGCCGGAGACGATGTGGTCCTGCCCGGTCGCGATCAGGTAGGCGATGTAGCCCAGCGCCGGCACCGACAACAAAAGCACTTCGAGCAGGAAGCCCTGGCTCGGGCCGATCGGCAGCGTCTTGCGGAAGAAACCGTAGGCGGCGAAGGAAAATGCCAATGCCAGCGACACCCAGGGCAGCTTGCCGCCTTCGATGGTCAGCACCGCGACCGCGATCGCCGCCAGCACCACCGCGGCGATCTGCAGCCGGTCGAGGCGCTCGCCGAGCAGCAGCGCGCCGACGACGACGCTGACCAGCGGATTGATGTAATAGCCGAGCGCGGTCTCGACGGTGCGGTCGACGGCGATCGCCCAGACATAGATGCCCCAGTTGACCGAAATCAGAGCCGCCGTCAGGGCGGCCATGGCGATGGTGCGAGGTGAGCGAAGTGCCGCCTTGAAATCCGCCGTGCGGCCGGCCCAGACCAGCACGGCAGCGGCGATCGGCACCGACCAGACGATACGGTGGGCAATGACTTCGGCGAGCGGCAAATGCGCCACCGCCTTCATGTAGAAGGGCAGCAACCCCCACAGGAGATAGGCGCCAAGCGCCAGCAGAAAGCCGCGACGGGCCTTTGAATCGGCGTCCAGGGTAAGTGCTTGAGTGGCCATGGGCCAACGCTATGGCCCAGCCACCTTGACAAGACCATCGCAAAGTTCTGATGGATCAATGGACTTTCGCTGATGGTTCAAAGGCGTTCGCCGCTCTATTTGGCGATCGCCCTCGCAGAACCTGGATTCCTCTCCCTCGCTCGGCGGGGCGAGGAACTACTCCGCCGCCACCAGCCCGGCCATCTCGCGATTCTTCATCAGCTTGTAGATGATGGAATCCATCAGCGCTTGGAACGAGGCGTCGATGATGTTTTCGGACACGCCGACCGTCCACCAGCGCGCGCCGGTGCCGTCATGCGATTCGATCAGCACGCGGGTGATCGCTTCGGTGCCGCCATTGAGGATACGCACCTTGAAGTCGGCGAGCTCCATGTCGGCGATCTCGCCCTGGAATTTGCCGAGATCCTTGCGCAGCGCGATATCGAGCGCGTTGACCGGGCCATGCCCCTCGGCCACCGACATCTTCTCCTCGCCGTCGACCAGCACTTTGACGATCGCTTCGGACACCGTCTTCAGCTGGCCGTTGGCGTCGAAGCGGCGCTCGACCATGCAGCGGAACGAGGTGACGTTGAAGAATTCCGGCAGGCCGTGCAGCATCTTGCGCGCCAACAGCTCGAAGCTGGCGTCGGCGCCTTCATAGGCGTAGCCCTCGGCTTCACGCTCCTTGACCACGGCAATCAGCGCATCGAGCCGATGATCGTCCTTCGGCACCTCGATGCCGCGCCGCTTCAGCTCGGCGAGGAAATTGGCCTTGCCGCCCTGGTCGGAGACCATGACGCGGCGGCGGTTGCCGACCGTTTCCGGGGGCACGTGCTCATAGGTCGCCGGCTCCTTGGCCAGGGCTGAAGCGTGGATGCCTGCCTTGGTGGCGAAGGCCGAGGCGCCGACATAGGGTGCCTGCGCTTCCGGCGCACGGTTCAAGAGCTCGTCGAAGGCGCGCGACAGCCTGGAGACGCCGGTCAAGGCCTCCGCCGAAATACCGGTGTCAAATCGGCTCGAGAACGCCGGCTTCAGCGCCAGAGTCGGCACAATCGAGATCAGATTGGCATTGCCGCAGCGCTCGCCGATGCCGTTGAGCGTGCCCTGGATCTGGCGCACGCCGGCCTCGACCGCGGCCAGCGAATTGGCGACGGCCTGGCCGGTGTCGTCATGGGCATGGATGCCGAGATGGCCGCCGGGAATACCGGAGGCGATGACGCTCTCGACAATGGCGCGGACTTCCGACGGCTGCGTGCCGCCATTTGTGTCGCACAGCACCACCCAGCGCGCGCCGGCATCGTAGGCCGTCCTGGCGCAGGCCAGCGCATAGTCGGGATTGGCCTTGAAACCATCGAAGAAATGCTCGCAGTCGACCATCGCCTCCTTGCCGGCGGCAATCGCCGCCTCGACCGAGGCCTTGATGGCGTCGAGGTTTTCCTCGTTGGTGCAGCCAAGCGCGACGCGGACATGGTAATCCCAGCTCTTGGCGACGAAGCAGATGGCGTCCGACTTCGATTGCACAAGGGCTGCAAGGCCGGGATCGTTGGACGTCGACACCCCTGCCCGCTTGGTCATGCCGAAGGCAACGAATTTGGCGCGCGCCGTGCGCTTCTCCTGGAAGAAGGCGGTGTCGGTCGGGTTGGCGCCGGGGTAACCGCCCTCGACATAGTCGAGGCCGAAGTCGTCGAGCAATCTGGCGATGGCGATCTTGTCCTCGACGGAAAAGTCGATGCCCGGCGTCTGCTGGCCATCGCGCAAGGTGGTGTCGAAGAGATAGAGGCGCTCGCGGGTCATGGTCATTTCCCCGCAAACCTGTCCGTCGCCCGGATCAGCTGGTCCAGGATGCCCGGCTCCGAATAGGCATGGCCGGCACCCTCGATCAGGTGGAAATCCGCCTTTGGCCAGGCCTTGTGCAGCGCCCAGGCATAGTGCGCCGGACACGGCATGTCGTAGCGGCCATGGACGATGGTGCCGGGAATATCCCTAAGCTTCCAGGCATCGCGCAGCAACTGCCCCTCTTCCAGCCAGCCGCCATGGACGAAATAATGGTTCTCGATACGGGCAAAAGCGATGGCGTAATCATCCTGCCCGAACGGGCCGCTGGTTTCGGGCTCGGGCAAAAGCGTGATCGTCTCGCCCTCCCACAGGCTCCAGGCGCGGGCTGCCTCGATCTGCGCGTTGCGGTCGCTGCCCACCAGCCGCTTGCGGTATGCGGCCATCATGTCGCCGCGCTCGGCCTCGGGGATCGGCGCCAGGAACCGCTCCCATTTGTCCGGGAACATTTCCGAGACACCGAACTGGTAATACCATTCGAGTTCCGCGCGCGTCAGCGTGTAGATGCCGCGCACCACCAGTTCACTGACGCGATCAGGGTGTGTCTCGGCATAGGCCAGTGCCAGCGTCGAGCCCCAGGAGCCGCCGAACACCAGCCATTTGTCGAAACCGGCCATCTCGCGCAGCAGTTCGATGTCGGCGACGAGATGCCATGTGGTGTTGGCTTCGAGCGAGGCGTTGGGCGTCGACTTTCCGCAGCCGCGCTGGTCGAACAGGATGACGTCGTAAAGCTTTGGGTCGAACAGCCGCCGGTGTTTCGGCGAGATGGTGCCGCCCGGCCCGCCATGCAGGAACACCGCCGGCTTGGCGCCCCTGGTGCCGGAGCGTTCCCAATAGACCTGATGGCCGTCGCCGACGTCGAGCATGCCGGACTCGACCGCCTCGATCTCGGGATAGAGGCTACGCAATTGGCTGCTCATAGCTGCAAACCCTTGGTCGGCCAGTCCGCCGTTTCATGGTCGGGGTGCTGGAAGGAAATGATCTGCTCCTGCCGGGCATAGTAGTCGGGGTCCTGATGGACGGGCTGATCGAAGATCGTCTCCACCCAGGGAAGCCGCGCGGCGTAGTTGACCTGGATTTGCGGGGCGAGATCGGAACGGTCGTCAAAGGCGCCGATGGCAATCTCCAGTCCGCCGGGCTGGCGGTAGGTCAGCGGCGTCCCGCAACGGGCGCAGAAGCCGCGATCGATGTTGACCGACGACTGGAAATAGCTCGGTTCTTCATGGGTCCATTCGACGCCATCCTTGGGCACGATGACCAGCGCACCGAAGAACGAGCCGAACTGCTTCTGGCACATGCGGCAATGGCAGATCGACGGACGGCCGAGCGCGCCCTTGATGCGGAAGCGCACCGCGCCGCACTGGCAGCCGCCGGTTCGTATTGTTTCGGTCATGATCTTTCCTTCGGCGGCCATTGTTCGGTGTCGTGGTCCGGGTGCTGATAGGAGACGAGATCGGCCAGATAGGGGGCCGACGATATGTCGGCCATCGTCTCCTCGCCCGGCAATTGCGGGATCGTGTCGACATAGGGCAGTTTTGCCTCGGTGCCCCACTGGATCAGCGGCACGATCTCCGCCGGATTGTCGAACGCGCCGATGGCGAGACCGACACCATCCGGCGCGGTGAAGGTCAGCGGCGTGCCGCAATCGGCGCAAAAGCCGCGGTCGACATGGCTGGAAGAGCGGAAATATTTCGGCTCGCCGCGGGTCCAGTCGAGCCTGGCGCCGCGCACCGACACCAGCGGCGCGTAGAACGAGCCGAACGCCTTCTGGCACATACGGCAATGGCAGATCGAAGCGTCGCCAAGCGCGCCCTCGACACGAAAGCGCACCGCGCCGCATTGGCAGCCGCCGGTGTAGATCGGCCGGTTGTCGAGGCTCATCGCTGGTCACTCCGGGGCATGGCAGACGGCCTCGACATTGTTGCCGTCGGGGTCGAAAACGAAGGCGGCGTAATAGTTGGCGTGATAGTGCGGGCGCAGGCCCGGCCCGCCATTGTCCTTGCCGCCGGCGGCAAGTGCCGCGGCATAGAAGGCATCGACCTCGGCGCGGCTGCGCGCGGTGAAGGCGACGTGCTGGCGATCTCTCGGCTTGTCCTTGGCCGAACTCAGCCAGAACACCGGCCGGTCACGGCCATAACCACCGACCTTGGCGCCACCGGTGTATTCCAGCGGGACCATGTAAAGGAGCAAGGCGCCAAGCGGAGCCATCGCCTTGTCGTAGAAAGCCTTCGAAGCATCGAAATCGGCCACGGTGATGCCGAGATGATCGATCATGGAACGGACTCCCTTGCTGGTTCGCTTGCCGGCATTTCGGCGCCGGCCAGACCGGCCTCGATCACGATATGCTGGCAGACATTGTCGATATCGCGAATGACGTCGTCGTTCCAGAAGCGCAGGATGGTCCAGCCGCTGCTCTTCAAATAAGCGCTGCGTTCCACATCGCGCTCGACATGCTCAGCGTCTGCATGCTGGCTGCCATCGACCTCCACGATCAGCTTTTTGTCCGAGCAGGCAAAATCAACGATGTAGAGGCCGATCGGCACCTGCCGGCGAAAGCTCAATCCCATCAGCCTGTGCGCGCGAAGCTCGTTCCAGAGCTTCAGTTCGGCGTCGGTCATTACACGACGCATGGATTTTGCGTTCCTGCGCTGGCGCGACGAGACGAGGTCGTGACCCATTAGGCACCCTCGTTTTTGAGGTTGGCGAAATCATAAATGACGGCCAATCTCCCCCCTTGCGGGGGAGATGTCCGGCAGGACAGAGGGGGGTGCTGTCCCTCCGGCCTATCAGCCAATTGTGGCGATGCCCTGAGCCGTCTGTCGATGGGAATGGATTGAGAGGTTGGCGATCCTTCCCACCCCCCTCTGTCCTGCCGGACATCTCCCCCGCAAGGGGGGAGATTGGCTGTCATCGGCGCTTTCGCCAACTTGGTATCCAGCACCGCCCTCACCGCTTGACCTCCCAGGTGGTCACACGTTCGCCAGTGACGGGGTCCTTGCCGTCCTTCAACTGTACACCTTGCGCCAGCAACTCGTCGCGGATGCGGTCGGCCTCGGTCCAGTTCTTTGCGGCGATGAGCGCGAGGCGATTGGCGATTGCCTTGGCAACACCACCTTCATCGATGTCGGCCGACGCGACATCGAAGCCGAGAAACAGCAGCGATGCCTTCAGCGCAGCGGCGGCTTCGTTGCCGTCCGCGGCCTCGCCGGCCAACTGCGTCAGGACCTGGAAGGCGGCATAGGTGGCGAGATCGTCCGACAAGGCGTCGATGACCTCCACCGGCAACTGCCCCGCCCCCGGTGCCAGATCGGCCGCCCGCTTCCATTTGCGCAGCGTGTTTTCGGCTTCCTCCAGCTTGCGCACGGAAAAGTCGATGGGCTCGCGATAGTGTGTCATCAGCATCGCCAGCCGCAGCACTTCTCCCGGCCATTTGCGGCCGCCAAAAGTCTCCGTCTCCAGCAGTTCGTTGATCGAAAAGAAATTGCCGAGGCTCTTCGACATCTTCTGACCTTCAACCTGCAGGAAGCCGTTGTGCATCCAGATGTTGGCCATGACGTCGGTACCATGGGCGCAGCGCGACTGGGCGATCTCGTTCTCATGGTGCGGGAAGATCAGGTCGAGCCCGCCGCCGTGGATATCGAAGACCTCGCCGAGATAGGCGGCCGACATCGCCGAGCATTCGATGTGCCAGCCCGGCCTGCCCCTGCCCCATGGCGAATTCCAGCCGGGCTCCTCGGGCGAGGACAGCTTCCACAGCACGAAATCTTGCGGGTTTTTCTTGTGCGCGTCGACAGCGATCCGAGCACCGGCCTGCTGCTCGTCGAGATTGCGCTTCGACAGTTGGCCGTAGTCCGGCATCGAGGCGGTGTCGAACAGGACTTCGCCTGCCGCGACATAGGCATGGCCGCGTTCGATCAGGCTTTGAATCAAGCTGATCATGTCGGCCTTGCCATCGGCGCGGGGCTCGACGAATTCGGTGGCGCGCGGCTCGACCGTCGGCTCCAGGCAGCCGAGAACAGCCACATCCTTGTGGAACTGGTCGGCGGTCTTTTCGGTGACCCGCCGGATCGCCTCGTTGAGCGAGAGCCTGCCTGAAGCGATCTCGCCGCCGAAGTCCCGCAAGGCGCGCGCGTTGATCTTGTCGTCGACGTCGGTGATGTTGCGCACGTAGGTGACGTGCGTCTCGCCATAGAGATGGCGCAACAAGCGGAACAGCACGTCGAACACGATTACCGGCCTGGCATTGCCGATATGGGCAAAGTCGTAGACCGTTGGGCCGCAGACATACATGCGCACATTGCGCGGATCGATCGGGACGAAATCCACTTCCTTCCGCGTCAGCGTGTTGTAGAGGCGCAAGCCCTGCGATGCGTCAGACATTCGTGCCTTCCCGATTCAGAACTTTTGTTTGGATGGAGCCAGCTTGCGCCAAGGCGTAAACCGGATTCCAGCCTGCTGGCCGGGGCGTTTGTCCAATCTGTGGAAAGATGAGGCGAAAACGTCCGGACCAGCGCGAGGCTAGCCAATAATGCAAATGCCACAAATGGCGAAAGACGTTTTCATGGGCGGCTTTATCGCCTTGGTCAGTGTTGCCGTCAAGCCGCTGATTCCGAGAAAAACGCCGCAAAGATTGGCAAACGCTTCGCTCGATCACGCAGAATCAGGCAGTGAAACATTTTATTAAACATGTCGGCACAGTCATGAAACATTCGCCGGCTAGTTCACCAAACGTCACGATTTGGTCGGATTCAACGGTCAAACGCGAACACGAAAACGTTACCTGGGAAGAGAAACATGCCTCGAAGCAAGCAGGAAGCCACCCGCGTCAAGCAACCGGCGCTGGCCAACCACTATCGCGCAATCGGCCCGGCCGCGATCGTCGCCGCCCTTCTCCACACCGCGAAGAAGAAAAAGCCGGCGCAGAAGATCGTATCGCCCCGCGCTGCCTGAAGCGGTGCGCGGCCGGCGCCAAAGGCGCCGGGCATGATGGCGCCGACAGGCGCCTCCAGCTTACGTCCTCTTGTTTGAGCGTGATCTTTCCCGAAAACCGGGACCACTTTTCAGGATCATGCTCTAAAACAGCGTCATCTGACCGTTGTCCGTGTCGGACTTCTGGCGCCTGACCTTCTCGGGCTCCGGCCCCAGGACGCCCCTCTCCTGAATTTCCGGTCCGGTGTTGGCGACCTTGTTGACGAGGTCGGAAACCGGAATTGCCTCGAAGAAATCAAGCTGCGCCGGCCGCAAGAGGTCGGCGACATCGCGCGGCTCAAGCGTGCGGCAATCCAGCCAGCGGGCGAAGTCCCTGGGATCGACCACCACCGGCATGCGGTCGCGGATATAGGCGATGTCGGCATTGGCATTGACGGTCAGGATGGCGCCGGTGTCCATTTCCGAACCGCCCGGCTCGGCGTAGGTCTCGATCAGTCCCGCAAAGGCGACCAACCCGCCATGCCTGGGCCGTATCCAATAGGGCTGTCCCTTCTTGCCTCCGGTTTGCCGCCACTCGTAAAAGCCGGATGCCGGCACCAGCGCACGGCGATGGCGCATGGCGGCTTTGAACGAGGCCTTTTCGGCGGCCCCTTCAGAGCGTGCGTTGAACAGCAGCGGAAACTCCCTGGTGTCCTTCACCCAGGTCGGGATCAGCCCCCAGCGCACCAGCATCGGCTGGCGGTCCGGCAGATTGGAGCCAGGTGCCCGCGGGGCGCCGGCGGTCGCCACCAGGATCGGCTGCGTCGGCGCGATGTTGTAGCGCGCCGGGAAATCCTCAAGCCCCGCCACGTCCAGAAAGGCGGCGGTCTGATCCGGCGTCGCGGTCAAGGCAAAACGTCCGCACATGGTCGACTGGCACCCTTCGACTGGTTCGGTTTGAAAGTGGCGATGGAACCGGCGTTGCGCAACCGCTAAAGCTTCCCCATGCTGGGCGGTCCACAACAGTCCTGCCTTCAAACGAGCCTGATCGGGAAGCCATGAACGAAGCGCGCAAGACACTTCCGGCAGTCTCGGTGGCTGTCGTGCGTGGCGACACCGTGCTCCTGGTCAAGCGGGCGCGACAGCCGTCGCAGGGGCTCTATGCATTTCCGGGCGGCAAGGTCGAGGCCGGCGAAACGCTGGAGGCAGCGGCCAGGCGGGAACTGCTGGAAGAAACCGGCTTGCACGCCGCCGATTACCGCCCGCTTCGGGAAATCCACATCGACGGCAGGGACGACCGCCATCCGGTCGATTATCTCCTCACAGTCTTTGGCGCTGCCTATGCCGGCGGCGAGGCGGTGGCCAGCGACGACGCTGAGACAGCCGCCTTTTACACGCTCGGCGAAATGGCGGGGCTGCCGCTCGCCGGCTCGGTCTTTGCCGTCGCCGAGGACTTGTTGGGCCTTCGCTGAAACGCCGGGGTGCAGCCGAGAAAATCGCCTTGCGGGCGACAAATTGTTTCGCCACAAAGGCTTATGCTGTTTGGCGGAGCCGCAACGGCCAACGCCGTTGGGCGGACCACAACGGCTAACACCGTTGGGCAGAGAAGGCTTATGAACCGTCGATCCATGCTCCTCGCTGTATGCCTTGCCGCCAGCACGGTCGTCTCGACACGGCCGGCGCTCAGCGCCGAGTCGCCGTTCGAGCCCGGGCTGATGCGGCTGGCGGAAGTTCTGGGGTCGCTGCATTTCCTGCGCAATTTGTGCGGTGAGAAAGGCGACCAGTGGCGTATCGAGATGCAGAAGCTGCTCGATTCGGAAAATCCCGACGCCGAGCGGCGCGCCCGCTTCATCGCCAGCTTCAATCGCGGCTACCGCTCCTTCGGCGGCACCTACACGCGATGCACCCCCTCGGCGACTGAAGCCATCAGCCGTTATATGAAAGAAGGCGAGACGCTGTCGCGCGACATCGCCTCGCGTTACGGCAACTAATGCATGTCGCCCAAAAGCGCGCCGCGGTTTTGGGACAGCGAGATGCATTAGGACAAAAGCTAAAAAAAGCGCGTCGACCGAACCCGTTTCAACGCGACGCGCTTAAGTGCTCGCGACCGCTCATCCACAGATATCCGGACCATCGCTGGCGACGGCCGATTTATCCGGCTTGTGCCAAGTGACATCTTGGTGCAATCCTCATGTGGCACTTCTGCAACAGTATTAATGAAACCTTACTCCGCGAATGCGGAATTAACTCAAACTGAAGGTTTTCGCCCCGCAGGCCGCCCTAATCGGCTAAGTTTGGCCCGAGTTGAACGCAGCTCCGCACAAGGCAATCGGCCTTTGTAAAAAACGATCAAAAAAATGTCGTATTTACAAATACTTAATTGACCTTGCGTGTGAAATGAACAGATCAAGCCTGATCCGCATCGACGGATCGCCGCTTGAAAGGGTGGACATCGCATATGGAACATGGTGTCAACGACATCGACGCGCTGGTCAGGGAAGAGAAACGCCTGACCGCCGTGGAAAGCCACAGCGAAGCCTGGGCGGAAGGTCTCTCCGCCGGCATAGAGCCAGAGATCATTGCCGAAGCAGCGCTCGAGACGGCGTTTGGCGAGATGTTGCGTGCCAATGGCGAGACCTCGGCCCTTGCCCTGCTCGACCGTATGCGTGAAAAGGTGATTGCTGGCGCCTTCGAACCTGAACGGCTGCGGCACTGAACCGACGTCCGGTTCTTTGACGATATGCCGCTCGGGCATAATGCCCGGAATCAAGGAGAAGCGGGCAGTGAATTTTTCGATGTCAGGCAAGCCGCGTGGCTTGGCCCTTTGCATCAGTCTCGTCGCCTGCTGTGCCGCGTTCCCCCTGGTTCTCGTGAGCAGTCCCGCTCATGCCCTGAGTGAGATCAAGCGCGAAGAGCTTCCCTCACCGGTCCAGCCGTCGGCGGATGACGACATGTCGCCGCCGGGAAGCACCGTGCCAATGCCCGACCCGGTCGGAACGCCACCTCCAGCCAGCAAGCCGGTTGCCCCTGGCGAAGCGGAGCCGGACAGCCCGCCGAGCGGCGGCAGCGTGACCAGGCCGCGCGTCGATCCGGAGACGCCGGTGCCTGAGGTCGTCTACGATCTCGGCACGCTGCCAGAACCGGTACGGCGCATGCACGACCTGATTGTCGAGGCCTGCAAGAGCGGCGACATCGAAAAGCTGCGGCCCTTGATCGGCACGGGCGACAACACCACACAATTGTCGCTGACCGATATAGACGGCGACGCCATCGCCTTCCTCAAGGGTCTCTCCGGCGACCCGGAGGGCCAGGAAATCCTGGCCATCCTGGAGGAAGTGCTCAATGCCGGCTACGTCCACCTCGATGCCGGCAAGCCGGAAGAGCTCTATGTCTGGCCGTATTTCTTCGCGCTGCCATTGGACAAGCTCGATGCCAAGCAGCGCGTCGAACTGTTCAAGATCGTCACCGCTGGCGATTTCGACGACATGAAGCAGTTCGGCGCCTACATCTTCTACCGCGTCGGCATCACGCCTACCGGGCAGTGGACATTCTTCGTCGCCGGCGATTGAGCCTTTTTGGCCCGCCTTGCGGGAGGTAGGAGCCTAGCGAGGCAATGCCTCGGAAAACTCCACTGCCCTGCCCTGGCCCGGCGTGACGATCTCGCCTTCCCACATCACGCGGCGGCCGCGGATGACGGTGCCGACCGGCCAGCCTGTGACTTGCCTGCCGTCATAAGGTGTCCAGCCGGCTTTCGAGCCGGCCTGTGCGTTGGTTATGGTCTCACGCCGCTTCATGTCGACAATGGTGAAATCGGCGTCGTAGCCGGCGGCGATGCGGCCTTTTCTCGCCATGCCGAAGATCCGTTGCGGACCATGGCTGGAGAGATCGACAAAGCGCTGCAGCGTCAGCCGGCCAGCATTGACATGGTCAAGCATGATCGGCACCAGCGTCTGCACACCGGTCATCCCCGACGGCGAGGCCGGATAGGGTTTGGCTTTCTCGGCCAGTGTGTGCGGTGCGTGATCGGAGCCGAGCACATCGACGATGCCTTGCGCGATGCCATGCCAGACGCCATCGCGATGGCGCCTTTCGCGCACCGGCGGGTTCATCTGGATCAGCGTGCCCAGCCGCGCGTAGTCGTCAGCCGACAGGGTCAGGTGGTGCGGCGTCGCCTCGCAGGTCGCGACATCCTTGTGCTGCTCGAGGAACAGGATCTCCTCCGCGGTCGAGATGTGCAGGACATGGATGCGGGCTCGAACATTGCGCGCGATGCGCACCAGCCGCTCGGTGCAGCGCAAAGCGGCGATCTCGTCACGCCACACGGGGTGCGATGACGGGTCGCCCTCGATGCGTTCGCCCAGACGCTCGCGCAGCCGGAATTCGTCCTCGGAGTGGAAGGCGGCGCGGCGGCGCGTATTCCTCAGGATCGAGGCGACGCCCTCGTCGTCCTCGACCAGCAGGTCGCCGGTGGACGATCCCATGAAAACCTTGATCCCGGCCGCGCCCGGCAGCCGCTCGAACTCGCCGACATCCTTCGCATTCTCACGCGTGCCGCCTACCCAGAAGGCAAAATCGCAATGCATGCGGCCACTGCCGCGCCGGACCTTGTCGGCGAGTGCCGCCTCGCTGGTGGTCAGCGGATTGGTGTTGGGCATCTCGAACACGGCGGTGACGCCGCCCAGCACCGCCGCCCGCGAACCGGTCTCCAGATCTTCCTTGTGCTCAAGCCCCGGCTCACGGAAATGCACCTGGCTGTCGACGACACCTGGCAGGATGTGCAGGCTGCGGCAGTCGACCGTCTCGCCGGCCGAGGCCTGGCCGAGATCGCCGACGGCAGCGATGCGTCCGTCCTTCACACCGATGTCGCGAGCCCCCTCGCCATCATGGTTGACCACGGTGCCGCCTGTCAGGATGAGGTCGTAGGTCATGGCCATGCTCTCTTGCGGGGGGAGTGCCAGCGGCTTACGTAAAGGCCGACCGTTTTGCAAGATCAGGCTGCTTTTCCGCCCATGCCCTTTGCCCAGCTTAAAGACCGCGCACTCATCTCCGTCTCGGGTCCTGATGCCGAGCATTTTTTGCAGAACATCCTGACCACCGACCTGGACGTATTGACACCCGGCCAGGCAAAGCCCGGTGCACTGCTTTCGCCGCAAGGCAAGATCCTGTTCGATTTCCTGATCTCGCGCGCCGGCGAGAATGCATTCCGGCTCGAATGCCGTGCCGACATTTCAGACGATTTCGTCCGCCGGCTGACGCTGTATAAACTGCGCGCGAAGGTCGAGATTGCCAAGGCCGATCAGGCGCTTGTCACCGTCGCGTGGGGAAATGAGTCAACCACCTCACAATCTGATTCAACGGCAGTCGCCGACACGCGCTTTCCGAACGCCGCTGTCACGCGTTCCTATGGCGAAACAGATGGGCGGAGCGACCTTGCGGCATGGCAGGCCTTCCGCATCGCCAGCGGCATTGCCGAAAGTGGGGCCGACTACCAACTTGGCGATGCCTTTCCGCACGACGTGCTGCTGGACGAAACCGGCGGCGTCGGCTTCAAGAAGGGCTGCTATGTCGGCCAGGAGGTTGTTTCGCGCATGCAGCACCGCGGCACGGCCAGGCGGCGCGTGCTGATCATCCAGGCTGGACTTCCCCTGCCCGCCGCTGGCACGGAACTCACCGTCGATGCGCGGCCGGTCGGGACGCTTGGTTCGAATGCCGGCACGGCTGGGCTCGCCATTGCCCGCATCGACAGGGTCAAGGCGGCGCTCGACGCCGGTCAGCCGATCATGGCGGGAGACGTTCCGGTTGCCGTGACCATTCCCGGCTGGGCGAAGTTCAGCTTCCCGCAGGAAGCCGTCAGCGCGGAGGAGGCCTGATGGCGGCCGATCGCGTCGGCGCGCCGGCACGCGCCTGGCAGCGCATGCTGTCCGGCCGCCGGCTCGACCTGCTCGACCCCTCGCCGCTCGACATCGAGATATCGGACATTGCGCATGGGCTCGCCCGCGTCGCCCGCTGGAACGGCCAGACCCGCGGCGAGCACGCCTTTTCGGTTGCCCAGCACTCGCTGCTGGTCGAGGCGCTGTACGGCGACCTGGTGCCCGAGGCTTCGGCCGACGCCCGGCTGGCGGCCCTGCTGCACGACGCCCCCGAATATGTCATCGGCGACATGATCTCGCCGTTCAAATCGGTGATGGGCGGCAGCTATAAGGACTGTGAATTGCGGTTGCAGCGCGCCATCCACCTTCGCTTCTCCCTGGCGGAACCAGCCGCGGCGCTGCGCAAGGAGATCAAGCGCGCCGACCAGATCGCCGCCTATTTCGAAGCAACGCTGCTTGCCGGTTTTTCGACCGCCGAGGCGACCGAATACTTCGGCCGGCCGCGCGGCTTCAATGCCGATCGTTTCGATTTCACGCCACGCTCGGTGACCTGGGCGCAGAATGCGTTCCTGAAGCGTTTTTCGGCGCTCGATAATGCGCGGCGCCAGGTAACCGCACCCGCCATCGGCTGAAAAACGCTAAATTAACCGGCGGCGACCACACTAGACCGTTCGATCACGATCCGCAGGCGCGCCTCATGCCCGTCGCTGATGCCAAGGATGGTTCGCCCGTCCCGGAACCGGGGACCGAAGGCATGGATCGGTCGCGCCACATGGAAGACGAACTGCGCGAACAGAACGAACGCTTTTCGGCCGCGGTCGAGAACATGTCGTATGGTTTGTGCATGTTCGACGCCGACGAGCGCATGATCATCTGCAACGGCAATTACATCAACATCTTCTGCCTCGACCCCAGGGTGATGCGGCCCGGCATCCGGTTTCTCGACATCCTGCGCCACAGCGTCGACATCGGTATCGCCTCGCAAAGCGCCGACGAACTCTATGCCATCCGCAAGCCCTATATCGACCAGGCGAAACCCTCGACCTACGAGGAGACGCTGTCGGATGGCCGCATCATCAACATCTCGCATCGCCCGCTGGCTTCGGGCGGCTGGGTCTCGATTTACGAGGACATCACCGAACAGCGGCGCGCCCAACAGGATCTCAAGGAGCAGCACCGGCGCTTCGACGCAGCGCTTGCCAACATGTCGCAAGGCCTGCTGATGTATGACGCCGATAGCAAGATGATCGTGCGCAACCGGCGTTTTCTGGAGCTCTACAACGTCACGGCGGCGGACTTCCCGATTGGAACGACGCACCGCGACGCGCTCGAACGATTGCTGGAACTCGGCATCTATACGAAGATCGACGTCGACAGCGAAGTCGCCAAAACCCAAGCCTGCCTGGCGGCGGCCAAAACGCATTCGGCCTATCGGTATCTTACCGACGGCAGGACGGTTCTAGTCACACGCCGGCCGATGAGCGGCGGCGGCTGGGTGGTGACCTTCGACGACGTCACCGAACGTCGCCGCACCGAAGAGCGCATGACCCATCTTGCGCATCACGACACGCTGACGGGACTGCCCAATCGCTCGATGTTTCGCGAACGGCTCGACTATGCGTTGGAGGACGCTGCCGCACCGCTGGCAATCTTCTCTCTCGATCTCGACCGCTTCAAGGCCGTCAACGACACTTGGGGACATCCGGCCGGCGACTGGCTGTTGAAGAGCGTGGCCGAGAGGCTGCAGCGTTGCCTGCGCAATGAAACAGACGTCGTCGCGCGTTTTGGCGGTGACGAATTCGTCATCATCCAGTTCCCTTCCAGAGGCCTGGCCGAAGTGGAAAAAATGGCGAAGCGCATCGTCGAGGTGATCGCAAAACCGTTTCGCGACAAGAACCGGGACATGCATGTCGGCATCAGCCTGGGCATCGCCGTTTTCCCCGACGATGGCAGGGATGCAGACACGCTGCTGAAGAACGCCGATACGGCGCTCTACCGAGCGAAGAGCGAGGGGCGCAACCTGTACCGCTTCTTCGAGCCCGGAATGGACGCCACGGTGCAAACGCGCCGGGCGCTTGAGGCCGACCTCGAGACAGCGCTGCCTCGCCAGGAATTTGATCTCGATTTCCAGCCCATCATGAACATAGAATCCGGCGAGATCGTCGGCGCGGAGGCCTTGATGCGCTGGCATTCGCCGACACGCGGCACGGTGGCGCCGGACAACTTCATTCCGGTCGCCGAAGAAACGGGGCTGATCGTGCGGCTTGGCGAATGGGCATTGAGGAAAGCCTGCGCGGCGGCGGCTGGCTGGCCTTCCGCCCTGCGCATCGCGGTCAATGTCTCGGCCGTCCAGCTCAAAAGCAGCGGCTTTGCCCGCAACGTCATCTCGGCGCTGGCCTTCTCCGGGGTGCCGGCCAGCCGGCTGGAACTCGAAATCACCGAAACCGTGCTGATGGACGAAAGCGAGACCGTGCTGAAGACGCTGCGTCAATTGCGCGAACTGGGCATCCGCATTGCGCTGGACGATTTCGGCACCGGCTATTCCTCGCTCGGCTATCTCAGGCGCTTTCCCGTCGACAAGATCAAGATCGACCGTTCGTTCATCCGCGACATCGGCAATCGCGATACGGCGGCGATCGTTCGCACCATCATCGGGCTGGGCAGCGAGCTCGGCATCACGGTCACCGCCGAGGGCGTCGAAACCGAGATGCAGCTCGACATTCTGCGCAAGGATGGCTGTGTCGAAGCCCAGGGGTATTTGATCGGCGTGCCTTCAAAGGCGACAGACATAGTTCGGCTGCTGAAAACGACCGTCGCCGTCGGGCAATCCGGCTAGGATGACATCATGCTCTATCTCTTTGAGTTAGAGGCGGATTCAGATTTCAGGTCGATTCGACCTGAAATCATCCGGCTCTAGGCCCAGCGGGTGCTGCGGCTATTTTGGAACCGGCCAGCTTGGCTGTGAGAGGCGTGCTGCCATGAAACCGGCAACGGCTTCGACCTTGGCGGGGCGCGAGCGTGCTGACAGCGTGACGAAATACAGCGCGCCCCTCGGCAAAGTCCAGTCGGTCAGGATCGCTTCCAGGCAGCACTGTTGGAATCAGCGCGTCAGCATTGCCCAAGTCTAGCCACCATACCGGTCGCGTCTTTAAGTGGGGCGCGACCGGTATGCGACGGCGCAGCATCAGCGCAGCGTCTCGATGTATTTTTCGTGGAAGCTGACATAGCCCGGTTCGACCACCTTCAGATGGCGTTCGATCAGCGCATGAAACTCCGGCAGTTGATGAAACGGCACGCCGGGATAGGCATGATGCTCGGCATGGAACGGCATGTTCCACGCCAGCTTGCGGACCAGCCAGTTGGTCAGCGTGGTCCTCGTGTTCTCCAGCATGTTGGCGACGAACGGACAGCGGCCGTGCTCGGCCAGGAGATAGAGGCGCAGAAACGGCTGCCCGAGCAAGGCCGGCACGATCCAGACATAGAGAAGCACCGTGAGCCGGAAATAGACTGCCAGCAGCATGATCACGGCATAGAAGGCAAGCATGGCGCGCGCCTCGATGCGCACCTTGGCGTGGCCTTTTGGCGGAATATAGCTTTCCCGGCCGCGATCCATCGCATTGCCATAGAGCGTCTTGAGGTGCCCCCACCACAACGGGATGCCGGAGACATGGACCAGGTATTGCCGCCATGTCTCCGGCTTGGGGAAAGCCAGTTCCGGATCATTGTCCGGATCCTGGGTGTATCGGTGGTGGGCGAAATGGAAGTAGCGGAACCAGTCCGCCGGCAGCGCGATCGCCAGGCTACAGACCCGCGCCACGGCATCGTTCAGCCATTGCGTTTCGAAGGCCGTGCGATGAACCGTCTCGTGCAGCAGCGTGAACAGGAAGACGATCAGGATGCCTTGCGGCAGCATCAGCAGCGGCCAGAACGGCGCCTTGGCGGCGATCAGCGATCCGATGACCACGATCGCGCCCCAATGGGCGGCAAGT
The DNA here is from genome assembly GCF_042682105.1 of Mesorhizobium calcicola. Classification (NCBI taxonomy): domain Bacteria; kingdom Pseudomonadati; phylum Pseudomonadota; class Alphaproteobacteria; order Hyphomicrobiales; family Phyllobacteriaceae; genus Mesorhizobium; species Mesorhizobium calcicola. The sequence goes on along the minus strand of NZ_JBHUGY010000064.1, from coordinate 73,997 downwards.
TGAACGAGACCTGAGACATCCGACTTGGCGGTCAAGCGGTTGCGCTCTTCCTGCGTCAAGGATGCAATTATGTCGCGATGGTCCACAGGCGTCATCCAAGCTGGAAAATGTCGAAAGCCTATCGTAATCAACAAAAAAGCTTTCTGAAAACGAGGAATTCTGCGATTTAGATAAGCTAAGCTTATCTATTGGGGCCGTCATGATCGCATTTCCATCCCTGCGGGGGCTCCAGGCTTTCGAGGCAGCAGCGCGCTCCGGCAGCTTCGCTGCCGCCGCCGAGGAGCTGTCCATCTCGGCCGCGGCCGTCAGCCAGTTGGTCCGGACCGTTGAGGACCAGATGGGTCGCAAGCTGTTCAACCGCGTCAACCGCCGCGTCGTCCTCACCGATGCCGGCAGGGAAATCTTGCCTCGGCTGACAACGGCATTTGGCGAGATTGGCAGCGTGTCACGCGAACTGAGCGGCGCGGAGTTCCGCTCCCGGCTGGTGGTGTCGGTGCCGCCATCGATGGCGATGGGCTGGCTTTCGTCGCGCCTGGCGGGTTTTGTCGCGGCCCACGGCGCTGTCGACATATCGCTCAGAGGCGAAGACGATCCGGTGTCGTTCGATCGCGACCTGACCGACATCCGCCTTTCCTACGGGCGTTCTCATTATCGCGACCAGGCAACGGAAGACATTGTCAGGGATGCCGTCTACCCGGTTTGCGCGCCGGATCTCGTCGCGACGATCAAACCTCGGGATGCTGCCGCCCTCGCCGGCCTGCCGCTGATCCACACCGACTGGGGACCGACGGGCGCGTCGTTCCCGTCATGGCGCAACTGGTTCGAAGCGATGGGCATTGAGCCCGGCCGGGCAGCCCAGCGCGGCCTGTCGGCCAATTCGTCGCGGGCGGCGCTCGATCTTGCCATTTCCGGCCTCGGCGTGGCGCTGGCGCAGGGGATCTATTGCGCCGAAGCCCTGGAAGACGGCCGGCTTGTCAGGCCCCTCGCCCAGGCGTTGGGACTGCGCCAGCCCTACTGCCTGACAATCCCGGAACGTAGCGCAAGGCGCGACGTGGTGGCGGCATTCCGCCAATGGCTCATCAAGCAATGCGTGCGCGCGGTCAAATCGCCGGCGCTGATCGAGAGCCGTTGACGGCCGCCGCTCAGAGGTGCCCGCTCAACGCCCCGACCATGTCCTTGTTCGTCGCCACGGGAACGATCTCGAACTCCACCAGATCCGCCCATTCGATGACCCAGCGCTGCAGCAGCGTGACGTCATCGGCCTCCACCAGCAGGAAGCAGCGGCTCATATCCGCCGCGATCCAGCTGTGGTGCACGAGAAGCTCGTCCGGCTTCAGGCGACCACGGTCGCGGAAGCGGCGGTAGATCTCCTTGCGATCGCAGCCGGTAAAATCCTCGATCACGATGAACAGCATCTTTTTCCCTCGGTGATTACCGCCCGGGCCGGTCCAACCGCTCCAGGAACCACTGCGTCAGCCGCACCCAGACCTCGTCCTTTTCGCCAGAGTCCTCCCAGCCGTGGTCGAGGTTGGGGTTGTCGTTGACCTCGATGACAAAGACGCCGTCCTTGGTTTCCTTGAGATCGACACCGTAGAGCCCGTCGCCGATGCAACGCGCCGCCTTCACCGCCGTCTCGACGACATGGGCCGGGGTTTCCTTCAGCGTGAAGGTCTTGATGCCGCCCTGGTCGGGCTTGCCGTTGGCCTTGTGGTTGACGATCTGCCAGTGCTTCTTGGCCATCAGATAGTGGACGGCGAACAGTGGCTGGCCGCCGAGCACCCCGACGCGCCAGTCATATTCGGTCGGAATGAATTTCTGCGCGATCAGAAGGTCGGAATCCTCCAGCCATTCCGTGGCAAGCGTCTTCAACTCCTCGAAGTTGGCGCATTTCTTGACGCCGCGCGAGAACGACGAATCCGGAATCTTCAATACCAGCGGAAAGCCTAATGTCTGCGCCGCCAGTTCGAGGTCCGAAGTGCCGGCGATCATCACCGTCGGCGGCACCGGCACCTTGTTGTAGGCCATCAGCTCGTTGAGGTAGACCTTGTTGGTGCAGCGGATCATCGACAGCGGATCGTCGATCACCGGCATGCCTTCCTGCTGGGCACGGCGGGCGAAACGATAGGTGTGGTTGGAGATCGAGGTGGTCTCGCGGATGAACAGCGCGTCGTAGTTGGCGAGCTTGGCCAGGTCCCGCTTGGTGATGGGCTCGATTTCGACGCCCATCTTTTCGGCGATCTTGGCCCAGTAGCGCAGCGACGATATTTCCGACGGCGGCAATTCCTCATGCGGATCGACCAGCGTGGCGAAGGTATAGCGCGCCGGGGTGCGGCCCTTGGTGTCGCGCCACTCACGGTTGGTGTAGGTCTCCAGGCACTGGATGAAGCTTTTTTCTTCGTCCTCGGTCATCCGCGCCAGCGGATGGAAGCCGATCTTGCGGATCGAGGCCCATTCGGCGCTGTCCTTGATGTGGACTTCGAGCGCCGGCGCTCGGAACCAGTCGAACAACAACTTGGCGAAACGGTCCCAGATTTTCGACGGACCGATGCCGAAGAAGATACAGACCTTGGTCGGAAAGGCGCCGCCGAGATCCTTGCGGCATTTGTTTAGCGCCAGCTCCAGTTCCGGCAATGCATGCTCGTAGAGCTTGCGTTCCGACAAGTCGATCATCGTCTCGACGGTCGGGATGACCTTGTGGCCGCGCGAACCCGCCAGCAGCGAGGCATAATAGCCGCGGCTCTGGTAGCCGTAATTGTTCGACAGGTTGATGACCTTCGGCCGTTGGCCGCGAAACAGCGACGGATGCGCAAGATAATCACGGTTGGTGATGATCTTGTGCGGTGTCGCCACCTGGTCGAGATCGCTCTGCCGGCCGGTAAGGATGACCCAGGTCATTGTCTGTCGCGCTTCCCCAGAGTGATGGCGGCACGCAGTCCGTCGCGGCCGAACTGCGCCATGTTCATGAAGATGCCGTAAGGCACGGGAATGTTGGCGGCATCAAGGATGGTTTCCTGCCTTTCGTCCTCGACCCAGGGATCGTGGATCAGGATGTGGTCGCCGTCATCGCCGATGGCCAGCACCCAGTGCGGAACCTTCTTGCCGAACATAAGGAAACCGCTGACCAGCACCAGCACCAGTTTTCCCTCCGCGATCGCGGCGCGAATGTCGTCAATGGTGAACGAACGGTAATTCACCGGGATGCCGTAAAGTTCCGCGCGGCGGCGAAAGTCGACCTGGGCCAGTTCCATCACCCGGCGCTTGTCCTCGCTGCGCACCGACTGCAGGAACAGCGCGCCGTAGAAGGAAACATAGACCTCCGCCGCAAGCCCGCTTTCATAGCCCGAGACGGCGAGGCCGAACGGCTCGCAGCCACCGGGTCCCGACATCATGAAGACGGTCGTCGCTTCGCGCCACAGTCGGATTTCCATGACCGGATCCGGCACGAAGCCGCGATCGAAATTGGCCATGGCCATCATCAGGCAGCATGGGCCGCAGGTGAATTCGCAGGTCTGCTGGTAGAACGGCACCTTGGTGGCGAGCGGGACGTCGCCGCGCAACGTCTTTTCATAACGAAGCGCTGTCTCACCATCCTCATAGTAGCCGGATTCGCGGCCGATCTTGCGATAGCCGGCCTGCTCGTAGATGCGGATCGCTCGGCTGTTGTCCTCGCGCACCTCGAGACGCAGCATCATGCGGCCATGCTCGAAGGCGGCGTCTTCCGCGGACCCAAGCAGCTGACGGCCGACACCCAGCCCACCGAAGAAGGGGCCGGTAGCGATCGAGTAGAGGCGTGCCACGCCGCTACCCTTGCGAAACAGCACGATCGCATAGCCGGCCATGCGGCCATCGATTTCGGCGACCAGCGTCTCGGCGGTTTCACGCTCGATGAACAGGCGGAAGGAGCGGCGCGAAATTCGGTCGCTTTGGAATACAGCTTTCTCGATGGCGGCGAGATCATCGACGTCAGACGCGCGGGCCGTGCGGATCTCGGCAGGCATGCGGCTTGAGAAAACCCCGATTGATGGTGGGAAATGCCCTACTCGAAGACGCTCAGGACATCAGCTGAAATTGCGTTAGCCATAAAGCGCTATCGCACCTCGAATAGGGCCGAATTGTGACAGATTCGGCAGCGGCCCGGCGATGCAAAAACGCTTTGAACAGGATCCCTATTTGTGGAAAGGCGCCGCCTCCAAAAGCGGCGCCTTTCAACTGGCCAGGCCGGCTAGAAGCTGGCCATAGGCGCTCTTTGCCACGGCGGCCAATTGTTCGCGCGGCAGTGTGCCGACGACGGCGCAGCCATAGCCCTTGTCCAGCCAGTAGACGGCCTGGGGACCGTCTTGCGCCGAAGCATAAGTACCCTTGGCATTCTCCGCCGATTCCGCCGTGACGAAGAGGGATATGCGCTCGCCCTTGTCGTCCTCGTAGAGCAGCATGGCGGCCTTGCTTTCTCCGGCCGGCAGCAGCCGGCCGCCGATCAGTTGGAAACCGTTCGCGGTCAGGTCCGGCGCCACCAGCTTCAGCCCTACCCGGTTGGAGAGCCAGGTCTGCAGATGATCCTTGTCGCTCGCCGGCACTTCGACCGCGTGCCGCTTTTCGGTGGCGAAGACGACGTGGGCCGCAATTGCCTGTTCGGCCAGCCGATCCTCCGCCGGGCTCTCCTGCCCGATGCCGTCGGCGCCGGCAAAATAGCCGCCAACTCCACCGGCGACCACAAGCACGGCTGCCGCTGCGGCAAGCCACCAGCGCGAGCGTGACGCCGCGGCCTTGACCGGCGTCTCCCCGAACACGACCTTGCGCAACCGCACTGGGACGGTTTCGTCGAGCACGCCGGCGAAGGCGGCACGCAATGCCGTCCGATCGGCGGTAAAGCGGGCGCTCCTGGCCTTCATCTCGGGATTGGCGTCGAGCCAGGCATCGTAGGCGGCGCGCTCGTCGCCGGGCAGCTCGCCATCGAGCGCCATGTGGATGTCACGTTCGGAAAAATCGCGGCGGATCATTTCTCGACGATCCTTATTGCGCGGCGGCGCGCGGTGTCGTCCAGCAACCCGCGCAATTCCTCACGCCCGCGCGCGATACGCGACATCAATGTGCCCGCTGGGACGCCCAGAATGTTGGCGGCTTCGGCATAGGAAAAACCTTCGATGGCGACCATGACGAGAGCGGCGCGGCGGTCGGGGCTGATCGCCTGCAATGCGTCGATGATCTCGCGCGAAGCGATGCTTTCCACCTGCTCGGCCGGCTGGGCCATCGCCTCGCCCGCTTCCAGAGGTAGCATCGCCGCTTCGCCGCGACGGTTCACCTTGCGCATCTGGTCGATGAACAAATGATGCATGATCGTAAACAGCCACCTCCGGGGGCTTTCTCCCGTCTGCCAGTTGTCGAGCCGCACAAGCGCCCGTTCGAGGCAATCCTGAACGAGATCGTCGGCAGCATCGCGGTCGCGCAAAAGCGAGCGCGCGTAGCGGCGCAGACGCGGTATTTCGCCAAGGATTGCTGCCTTCTTTTCGTCCATGACCGCTGGTTCTGAGGTCGCCCTTGTTGATCCCAATTGAACGCGCCTTCCCGGCGCGGCGCAAGCGGCCAGCGCGAAGCGGTCCGCCGCCCCGGTCACCCAAGCAATAGGATAACGCTGGCAGGAGCCGATTTATTCCCGGCTATCGAACGCCAACTTACGCCAGATCCGTCCGAAGAAAGTCATTGCCCATGTAGAGCAACGGTACATCGAGCGCCTTGGCACAGGCATACGCGAAACAGTCGCCTAGATTGAGATCTGCTGGATGACCGACTGCTTTGCCGTAGCGGATGCTGGCGTCAATGGCGCGCCCGCCGATGTCCTCATCGATGGACACGTTGCGAGCGTCGACCTCAACAATGAATGCATCGACCAGATCGCGCGCCGCAGCGAGCATTTCGGGGGTCGGCTTTCTCCCGGCATCGGCATTCACCCGTCCAAGGGCAAGCGTTGCTTCAAGCCGGACAAGCGCTGAAACATGCAGACCGCCGGCGCCGTCGATCTGTTTGAGCAATTCCTCCCAACCCTGTTCCTTGGCGAGAATCGCAACGATCACCGACGCATCGACGAACATCAATCTTCCCACATCTCGTCCATGAACGCCTTCATGTCGAAGTTGGGATCGGGCGGCCCCAACGCTGCTGCCTGGGCCTGAAGAACGGCAATCCTCTCGCGCAGTGGCTTACGTGCGCGGTTACGCTCGAGCTCATGCAAAAGCGCGGTCCGCACAGCTTCCGTCTTGCTCGGGGCGTTGGTCTCGCGCTGCAGTTTCGTCGCCAGCGCGTCCACCGCGTCGTCGCGGATGTAGAGCGGCATCTTGGAATATCTCCCGTTGAATATTCATATATTCCATTTTGAATATTCAGACAATCCCAACCCTCAGGTCTCCTTTGCCGCCCGCGTCAAAAGCCGCTGGTAGAACAGGCCGATGCCGATCAGCACCGCGCCGAGGCCGATGAAGGACAAGGCCCTCAGCACGCCTTCCAGTTCCGACATGTCGAAGATGAAGACCTTCAGCACGGCGGTCGCGATCAGCGCGGCCGAGGCGATGCGCAGCACCTGCGATTTCAGCCAGACGCCGGCGGTGAGCAGGACCACACCGATGACCAGCCAGAGCGCTGAGTAGGTGTAGGTTTCCAGCTGGCCGAGACCGCTCCACAGGCCTATGAACTCGCCTTTGAACAGACGCCTCACCGAGAGCGTGGCATAGGCGAAGGCAAGCACGGCCGCCATCAGCGCCAGCATCTGCGCATACCATTTCGGCCGCTTGTCCCTGGCATAGAGCGCCAGTCCGCCGGCAGCGATGGCCGGCAGGAGATAGGCCAGGAACAGCAGGTTGAAGACCGGGATCTGGCCGGTCGATTCGTCCGTGAACAGCGGGTTCAGCACCACGAAATGCCGGATGACGACGAAGGCCACCGAAACCACGCCCGCCGCCATCGAGCCATAGCGCAGCACCGAACTCGGCGAGCGCATGTCGATGGCGACCAGGATGGCGCCGGCGCCGATGGCGATCAGCGTATAGATCGCTTGTTCGGCGAGCGTCGCGGCTCCCGTGTCGATGACCCCGCCATGCATGGCATGACGCACCAGTATGGCAACGGTCAGCAGCGCAAACAGCGCCGCCGCCGCTTCCATGGCGAGGCGCGGCCGGCCGTTGGTGGTGCGGGCGAGCTGCCAGGCGGCGAAACCGAAGGCCAGCGCCGGCACGCCGTAGCCCGGCAGCAGCCAGTTGAACACCGGTGTCGTCGACAGGAACTCGGCGCCGACGATGGTCGGATCGAAGGCGACGCGGCCAAGCACGGCGATCACCGCGCCAACCGAAATCCAGCCAAGCACGGGATAAGAGCGCCAGCGCGTCGCCAGCGCCGGCACGATGGCCGCCGCACCGAGCAGGATGGTGGTCCAGCCGGAATCGAAAGCCATATGCAGCATCAGGAGGCCGGCGATGGCCGCGCCGCCCAGGGCAAACGACACCGCCACGCCGCCCTTGAGCGGCGGGTCCTCGCTGCGTGCGATCCATTCGCTGCCGGCAGCGAAAACCACGACCAGCAGAGCCGCGACGGCGGCGTAGACAAGGTCACGATCGAGATCGCCGAAGGTGAACCAGAGCGCCAGCAGGATGACCAGCGGCACGATGACGCCCCACGCCGCCCATGAGGCGGCGCGGATCTGTGTCGTAGCGGCGAACCCGCGGGCCGCCCAGAAGCCGGCGCCGATGAAGACCAGGCCAAGCGCGATGCCGATGCGCAATGTCAGCGCGTTCGAGGTGGCCACGGGCAAGCCATCGACGCCCAAGGCGCCGCCCGAAAAATCGGAGGCGATCGAGGTCGGCGGGATGATGCCGAGATAGATCATCACCGTCGCCACTCCTGCGCCATAGAGCAGCGGCAGCGCCGGCGGGCGGTAGAGCGCGACGGCCACCATTGCGGCGATCAGCACTGCGCCCGGCAAGGCATCGCCGGCGGCGGCGAAGACCGGGTCGACTGACAGGCCCAGCGCCGAGAATGCGACGAACAGTCCAGGTACGATCGACGGCCAGTCGAAAGCCTCAGCTGGTCCGGCCTCATTGCCACGGCGGCTGAGCCAGACAAACGCAAGCACGGCCAGCGTGACGGCGTCGATGAACAGGATGGTGGAGAGGTTCGCGCCCGGCGCATCGGTCATGTAGAGGATGGTCCAGACACCGGTGCCGAAAAAGGCCGCCGCCATCAGCAATTTCCAGTCGCGCATGCGGGCGATGGCGGCGGTGGCCGCGAGCACGATCGAGAGATAGCCGAACAGCGCCCAGGGATTGGGCGCCTGCGAGGCGATCAGCACCGGCGTCACCATGGCGCCGATGAGGCCGATGCCGGCCAGCGCCTGGCCATGGACCAGGGCTGCCGCGATCGTCGCCACGCCGATGGCGCCGAGTAGCGTGAAGGCGAGCGCCGGGCCGATGAAGCCGTAAATGCCATGCGCGGCATAGACGGTGCCGAACAGGATGAAGGCACCGGCCGCTGTCAGGATCGCCGGAATGTAGGCGCCGGCGGCACCTTGCACCGGCACCTTGAAGCCGGTGCGGCGGATGAACTCGCCGCCGGCGACCAGCACCAGGCCGAGAACCGCGGCCATGGTCAGCCGCACGCCGGGGCCGAAAATGCCGGCCTCGATGGTGTAGCGGATCAGGAACAGGCCGCCCAGCGCCAGCGCGATGCCACCGACCCAGACCGCCCAGCGGGTGCCGAGCGCGGTTTCGACATCGGACTGACGGGCGGCCTTCGCCGCCGCGGCCGGCTCGGCAGGTTCTGCTGCCTTCGGCGCCGCCTCGCCTGCGGCCCACGGCCCGGACACGACCTCGCTGCTTGGAGCTTCCGTTTCCATGACCGGCGCTTGCGCGGTGACGGCCTCGCCTACTGCTGGCGAGGCGATATCGGCCGCCGCAACGGCTGGAGGCACGTCGGCGGGCGCGTTGTCGGCCGTTGCCTGTTCGGACGGCTTGGCCGCAGGCAATACGACGCCGGAAAGGACAAGGCTGCGCAGCGCGCCAAGCTCGCGCTCGACCAGGCCAATGCGGCTCTGCTGGCGCGAAATGATGACGAACAAGGCTATGATGGCGACAAGGCCGATCAGGCTTTCAAACATGGCGGTTCCCCCAAACCAGGCCAGTTTTCACTGACGTTCAGTCTCACTGACATTCAAATGCGGCGGCCAAACGGCCGGAAACTCAACGCGCCGCCAGATTGGCGGCGGGAAAGATCGAGCTGTTTCAGTGCCGAAAGCCAGCAGCTTGCTCATGCAGCATCCTCTCCGGCTGTGGCCTTGCTGCGCGCGTGATGTTTGCGCAGTGCGGCGAGGAAGCCGGCACGGGCGTCTGGCGGCTCGATGCCGCGCGGCTCATAGACGTGGCGGGTGAAGAAGAAGCCGGTGAGCCGGAAGGCGTCGTCGACCGCCGCCGGATCCGCGCGCAGGCCGGAGCCGCGCTGCAGGAAGGCCGGCAAGGCCAGCATTTTGTCGCGCCATGGCGCACCGGCTTCACGAGACACGGCGCGACCCGATTTCGGCGAAACATAGGCCAAGTCCTGCCGCGTGCCGGTTGAGGCGCATCGACTGAGATCGAGGCCAAAGCCGAGTTCGTCCAGCACCAGAAGCTCGAAGCGCGCCACCAGTTCACCGGCCGCGTCGGCATCGTCGAGATGGACGATCATCACGGCAAGCGTTTCGTAGAGACCTTCATGAGCGTCGCGCTCGGGCAACAGGCGCAAATGCGCGGCCATGGTCTGCAGCCCATAGACGGCCACCGCGCTGTCCATCAGCCGGGCGGCGTTCATCTCGATCGCCTCGGCCTGGAACGTGCCGAGATGCTCGTCAAGCCGCGCCCGCCACAGCAGATCGACGCGGTTGCCGGGTTGGAGGACGGGCTGCTGCTTGCGCGAACGGCCACCACGGACAAGGCCGAGATGACGGCCATGCGCGCGTGTCATCACCTCGAGAATGGCGCTGGTTTCGCCATGCTTGCGGGTGCCGAGAATGATTCCCTCATCGCGCCATTCCATGTCCAGAGCTTTTCACCGGTTGGATGGCGAAATCAAGGGTATGGAGTTGGGCAGCTGACAGGCCGGCGCAAGCACAGCGCACAAAAAACCGCCCGCAGCGATACGCTGCGGGCGGCCGGTGAGATCAATCGATCCGTTAGAACGAGCGCTGGAAGCGGAGAATGCCGCCGACGCTGCTCTTCTTGTTGGCCTTGGTCCAGTTGCTGAAATCGGCGTCGTCGAACTTTCCAGCATTGAGGTAGTCGACTTCAGCCGTGACCGTAAAGCCGGGCACAACGATGTAGGCAACATTGGCGGCGATGCCGAGGTTCTTCCAGTCGTCATAAGAGACCTGGGCGTTGAACGAAGTCTTGTCGTTGAACTTGTAGGTGCCGCCGCCCCAGACTGCCCAGTTGCCGCCCCACTGCTTGTAGAAGCCGCGACCCTTGGCATTGAAGGCGTTGGTCGGATCGTTGAGGTTGTCGTCCGTGCCGTAACCGCCGATGACGAACAGCGTCAGTTCCTTGCTGACATTGACGTCCAAGCGAACCTTGCCTGCCACTTCCTCGTAATTGCTGTCATAGGCGACGACGCCGGTGATCGCACCCCAGTCGCCCTTGTACTTCAAGCCGCCGACGACATGCGGAACATAGCTGTCGATGGTGCCGACCGCGCCGGCGCCTTCTTCGAGCGATGCCACGGCCGAGAGGCCATTGCCCGCGTCGAAGTAGTACTGAACGACGTTGCTCTCCTGGCCGCCATAGGGAACCAGCGTATCCTGGATGACGTTGCCGGCGTAGCCGATGAACGTATCGAAAGCCGTATCGTCCTTGCCGACGCGCAGGCCACCGAGCTGAATCCAAGCGTAACGCAGCGAGAGAGACTTGTTACGGCCTTGCCAGTCGTTCGCACTGGAGGCGCCTTGATTAGAATAGTCGCCGCTGCTGTTGCCGTAGTTGAACCGGGTTTCGGTGTAGGTCTTCAAGGTACCGAGTTCGGTTTCCTGGCCGGTCCAGGTCTTCAGCGTGAAGCGGGTGTTTTTGTAGTAGGTCGAGTGCGTGTCGCCGGCGCTCTGGTGGTCAGGGACATGGTTGACACCATCGAGCGAGCCGGCATCGCCGACGCCGATGTCATAACGGACATAGCCGCCGATGCGCAGGCAGGTTTCGGTGCCCGGGATGTAGAAGTAGCCGGCGCCGTAGACGTCGCAGATCTTGACGTATTCGGCCGGTTCCGGTTCGGCGACGACGACAGCGTCGGCGGCACGCGCGCCGCTGACCGCGATCAATGCCGCGGCTGAGCCGAGAAGGAGGCTCTTGATGTTCATTTTCTGACCTTTCCAGTCATAGTTTAAATGGCTTCGGATTTGTGGCTGGCGGCAATGTTTTTCCCGCCTCACCCCCACAACGAAAAAGGCTCGCACCGCTCGCCCTTTTCAGCGGCGAACATACCCATCGATCATCTGCCTTCAATGACAATTCCAGAAATAAATCCGACTCCATATATAGAATAATGCTGTGTTGCACAAATAACACTTTCCGCAATGGCAGTTGGCACAACTGGAACATCGTCATATATTCAATATATATCCAGATAATTTCGCGGCTAACTATCCGTTAAGGCATCAAATTTCTACAATTTCGCTCTATTTGCGGAATATTCGCCCATTTTCAGTGAAACCCGTCTGCATATTTTTTCATCCGCCGACCATCCAGTGACGTCCGTCCGCCAATCGTACTCTGGCGCTGCGCGAAACGCCGGGCGACGCCTTCGGGCTGGTTTTGCTTTTGCCGAGGCGATCGAAACCCGCCCAAGCGCTGTCGAATTGCTGATTGTGACAGCCGCCAACCGTTGAAGACGATTCTGTGTGAGCTGGTCGCGCGCCAATTGAGGCGGATCGTCCTGCAACGACGCGACAGCCAAACGGTGTCGGCCTCGCCTATGGAAATATCGGAAATCTCTCAGAACCCGCTCGGGATTTTTGGCCGTGCCGGCGCCAATAAGAACGGGTTGACCGAAGCGGTCGGCACGGACTGCCGAACAGTGCGGCTGGTCCGTTTCCAGATGCATGTCGTCCGATCGGGCAGCCCGGCGACCTCTCATGACCAATCTGCCCGCCGAGAGGACCTGACATGACTTCCGTCCCGAGCCTGGTGCGAAGGCACCAGCTGACCGCCTTCTTTTCGCTTGCGCTTGGCCTGACCTGGCTGGCGTTCATCCCATTCTGGCTGTCGAATGGCGACAGCATTCCCTGGTTCACCTTCGGTCCGATGGTCGCCGGCTTCATCGTCGCGGCTTTTTCCGGCGGCTGGGGTTCGGTCAAGACCATCCTCGCCTCGATGGTGAAATGGCGGGTTCACCCGTCCTGGTACCTGGTGGCATTCGGCCTGCCCTTCGGAACACAGTTGATCTCGATCCTGATCAATCCGCTGTTTGGCGCGACGGCACCGGCCTGGAGCAACATTCCGGCTCTCTCCGAGCTGCTGCCGATCATCGCGCTCTACGCAGTCTTCAGCGGTCCGCTCGGTGAAGAGCCTGGCTGGCGTGGCTTTGCGACGCCACGTCTGCTCGCCGGCCATTCAGCACTGGCCGGCAGCCTGATCCTCGGCGTGATCTGGGCCATCTGGCACTTTCCGCTCGGCCTGGTCGGCGACCTCAGCCTCTACGGCACGATCAATGTCGTGCTGGCGGGAATTGTGTTCACCTGGCTCTATCAGAACACTGGCAGCGTGCTCCTCGCCTTCATCATGCACGTGACGCACCAGAACAGCGTGCGCTTCCTCGGCAAGGTGTTCACCGGCGGCGACTATGTGCAGCAGCAGTGGATCGGCGTGGCCATCTGGGCGATCGTCGCGGTCGCCATCGTCGCCTGCTACGGCACCGAAAGCTTCGTTCGTCGGCCAAGGACGCAGCTCGCCTTGGCTGGCGCCGTCTAGGCTCGCAACGGGCGCGGTGTCCGAGGCCGGGCGCTGCGCTTTTTCGTCCGCCGCTGGACACGCATGGGTCTTGACCCAGCCCGTCAGCCATAGGCCAATGCCGGCATGGCTTCCACGGAGCAGGCCTTTTGATGGCGGTCTTGGCCACCGACCAGATTTTTCAATTCGGCGGTTTCACGCTCGATCTGGGCAAGGGCACGCTCAGCCGGGCCGGCCAGCCGGCCTTTCTGCGGCCGAAGGCCTATGCGTTGCTGACGCACCTCGCCCGCAACATCGGCCGCGTGGTGCCGAAATCGGAACTGATGGACTCGGTCTGGCCGGGCGTTTTCGTCACCGAGGATTCGCTGACGCAGTCGGTGCGTGAGATCCGCAAGGTGCTTGGCGAAGAGTTGGTGCGAACGGTGTCGAAGCGTGGCTACATGCTGGTGCCCGAGACTGAAGCGGTGCCCGAACCCGGCGCACAGCCGATCGTGGCGGTGCTCAGATTCCGCAACGACAGCGGCGATCCGGCCAACGACGCAATCGTCGACGGATTTGCCGAAGACATCATCAACGGCCTCGCCCGCTTCGGCACGGTAACGGTGCTGGCGCGCAATTCAAGCTTTTCGTTTGCGTCCCATTCGCCCGCCGAATGGCCGGCCATCCGCTCGCGCATCGGCGCCGACTATCTCGTCGAGGGCTCGGTGCGGCGGCAGGCGGACCGCATCGTCGCCGCGGTCAATCTCGTCGATGCAGCCAGCGCCACCCAGATCTGGGGCGATCGCTATCAGGCCGAGGCTGCCGGGCTGTTCGCCATCCAGCAGGACATTGTCGAGGAGATCGTCGGCCGGCTGGTTGTGCGGGTCAACAATGCCGGGTTGCAGCGCGCCGCGCGACGGCCGATGACCAGCCTGGCCGCCTATGAGCTGGTGCTGCGCGGCGTCGCCTTGCTGCGCGACCCGGCGCAGAGCGACTTACAAGGAGCGGCGGCGCTGTTCGAGGCCGCGATCGCCAGGGATCCGGTCTATGGCCTCGCCCATACCTATCTGGCGTTGTCATATGTGCTGAACAGCGAATTCGGGCCTACCAGCGATGCCGTGCTGGCGAAAGCCCGCGACCTTGCCGACAGGGGCATCGCGCTGTCCCCCGACCAGGCCACCGCACACCGCATCCAGTCACTGGTGCGGCTCAGCCTGCGCGACCACGAGGCGGCCGAGCATCATTTGCGGATCGCGCTTCAGCTCAATCCAGGCGACGCCGAATGCATCGAGCAGATGGGGCATCTGCTGACAATGTGCGGGCGGCCGCTTGAGGCGCTTGCCTGGCTGGCGCGCGCGATCAGGATCGACCCGCTCAATCCGCACTGGTACCAGTACGATCGATCGCTGGCGCTCTACATGCTGGGCGAGTACCGGCCGGCCGCCGAGGCGCTGGAACTGGCGACGCGGCCGACGCCATGGATCCGAACGCGACTTGCCGCCTGTTATGCGCAGCTCGGCAACATGGATGCGGCAAGCCGCCAGGCCGCGCTGATCAATGCCGAAGGATCCGATTTCTCGCCGGTCGAGTATGCGAGGTCTGTCGTTCCGTTCGAAAGCAGGGCCGACGCGGAGCATCTCGCCAATGGCGTGCTGCTGGCGCTTGGACAGCCGCGGTAGTCCGATGTTCCTTATCCGCTTGCAGAGAACAGGCCGCCGCGCTCGGCAGCCACACGGTCATCCGTCATCCTGCTGTCCTAGCCGCCAAATTCAAGCGGCCTGACTGCAAGGTTCTTCCAGCGGGAAATTGCGTGGCGATCAGCCGGCTGACGATGTTCGGCTTTCTGTCCATAGACCTAGTTGTTTCGCCGCAATTTCGGACGGAAAACCGCTTCTCTCTAGCGCGGAAACTCCAACCCCATCTCGCGATAACGTTCGGGGTCGTCGCCCCAGTTCTCGCGCACCTTGACGAACAGGAACAGGTGCACCTTCTGTTCGAGGATGCCTGCTATCTCCATGCGCGCCGCCTGGCCTATGGCGCGGATTGTCTCGCCCTTGTGGCCGAGGACGATCTTCTTCTGGCTGTCGCGCTCGACATAGATGGTTTGGTCGATGCGCACCGAGCCGTCCGGCTTCTCTTCCCATTTCTCGGTCTCGATATGCGAGGAATAGGGCAGTTCCTGATGCAGCCGCAGATAAAGCTTTTCGCGGGTGATCTCGGCCGCCAGCTGGCGCATCGGCAGGTCGGAGATCTGGTCTTCCGGATAATACCAGGGGCCGGCCGGCAAGGCTTCGGCGAGATAGTCGAGCAGGTCCTTGCAGCCTGACCCGGTCAGCGCCGAGACCATGAAGGTGCGCTTGAACGGCACTTTCTCGTTCGCTGCCGCTGAAAGGGCCAGCAGCGCCTCGTGCTTGACCCGGTCGACCTTGTTGAGGATCAGCACCATCGGCTGGCGGACGTCCTTCAGCCGTTCGAGAATAGCGTCGGCATCGCCCCGGATGCCGCGCTCGGCGTCGATCAAAAGCAGCACGATATCGGCGTCCTTGGCGCCGCCCCAGGCGGTGGTCACCATCGCCGTGTCGAGCCGCCGCTTGGGCTTGAAGATGCCGGGCGTATCGACAAAGACGATCTGCGCATTGTCATGCGTGGCAATGCCGCGCACGATGGCGCGGGTCGTCTGCACCTTGTGGGTGACGATCGACACCTTGGCGCCGACCAGCTGGTTGACCAGCGTCGACTTGCCGGCATTGGGCGCGCCGATCAGCGCGACGAAGCCGGAGTGCGTGGCGGCGACCTCCGTTGCCGGAGAGGTGTCTTCGGTGGCGGTCATGCCGCGCTCCCTTCATCAGAGCGGTTCATCGTTTCACGGAAACGCCGAACCGCTCTATCTCCTTGTTTTGACGCAATTCCCAAGGGAAAGCGCCGCGCGCTTTTCCCCGGAAAAACTGCTATACACTTTTCCTGGAATTGCTCCAGAGCGCCGCGCGTCCGCTTGGACGCGCAAAGGACGCTCTAAAACTTTGAATCTACGCATCGTGCTTTCCAAAAATCGGCTCCGATTTTTTGGCCGATGCGTTAGCCCAGACGCCTTCGCGCACAAGAAATGCCGAAGCCGCCGCTTCTTCGGCGGCCCTGCGGGAGCCGCCGGTGCCGATGGAAAGCGCAAAGCCGCTGACCTGCAGGGACACCGTGAAGACAGGCTGATGGTCGGGTCCTTCGCGTTTTTCGATCACATATTCGGGGCGCGCATCGCTGGTCTTGGCAATCCATTCCTGCAAATCGGATTTCGGATTGAGCGGCTTTGCCACGACGGTGCGCGAGCGCGGCTCCCAGTAACGCAGGACGAAGCGCCGCGCGGCGTCGATGCCACCGTCGACGTAAACCGCCGCGATCAGGGCTTCGACCGCATCCGCCAGATAGTTTCCGCCCGAGCCACGCGACCGCGTCTTCAAGGCAGCGTCGGCCCGAACCAGATCCTCCAACTGCATTTCGATGCCGATTTCGGAGCATGTTTTCGCATCCACCAGCGCATTGAAGCGGGGCGCGATTTCACCTTCCGGCGCGTCGGGGAACTTTTCGAAAAGCATATCGGCGATGACAAGCCCAAGCACGCGATCGCCAAGGAATTCGAGACGCTGATTGTTGCTGGCCGCCTTGACCGCACTGGAGTGCGTCAAGGCGGTCTCAAGCAAGCGGATATCCTTGAAGACATGACCGGTCTTGGCTTTCACCACACCGGCCAGTGTTTCGCCTGTCGGGCGCTTCAAAGCCATCAATTGACGAAGTGGAACAGGCGCGAAGCGCGCATCAGCGACGGCCATTTCCAGATTTCGAGCGGGCTCGCCTTGCCGGCGATCGAGAAGAAAACAAGATTGGCGCGGCCAACCAGATTTTCCGCGGGAACGTAGCCGACGGTGAAACGGCTGTCGGCGGAATTGTCCCTGTTGTCGCCCATCATGAAATAGTGGCCTGGCGGCACGTCGAATTCGCGCGTGTTGTCGCCGATCGAGTTCGGATTCAAGTCGAGCGTGTCGTAGCTGACACCGTTGGGCAAGGTCTCGCGATAGACATCGATAGGGCGTGATTCCTCAGTGATGTCGGGATTGTCGATCTGGCCGGTCTTCACGCGCGGCACGCCGACGCCGTTGATGAATAGCTGGCCGTCCTTGACCTGGATCTTGTCGCCGGGCAGGCCGACCACGCGTTTGATATAGTCGATAGACGGATCAGGCGGGAACTTGAACACCACCACGTCGCCGCGCTTCGGCTCGGAGCCCCAGATGCGGCCCGAAAAGATATCGGGGCCGAAAGGCAGCGAGTAGCGCGAATAGCCGTAGGACCATTTGGTAACGAACAGATAGTCGCCTTCCAGAAGTGTTGGCCGCATCGATCCCGACGGGATCGAAAAGGGCTGGAACAACAGCGTGCGGATGACCAGGGCGAGCAAAAGCGCCTGGACGATGACGCTGACGGTCTCGCCAAGGCCGCCGGATTTCTTCTCAGATTTTTCAACCACGCTCATGTCGTCCTCGATTGTGCGTTGGATGGTATAGAGTCTCGGCGCGCGCTGGGCAACGTCGTGCCGGTCGTCAGATGCAATCAATGTGGCGCTTCTTCGACGAGCAACGCCTCGATGATCACAAAGGCTTGAGCGAGCGGGAAATCATCGGTGATGGTGAGGTGGATTGCCGCCCGATGACCCTTTGGCAGGATTTTGTCCAGGCGCGCCCGCGCCCCTCCCGTCAGCGCCATGGTCGGCGCGCCGCTGGGCAGGTTGACGACACCCATGTCGCGCCAGAAGACGCCCTGCGCCAGGCCAGTGCCCAGCGCCTTGGCGCAGGCTTCCTTGGCGGCGAAGCGCTTGGCGTAGGACGCCGCACGCGCCCGGCGGTTCTCGGAGCGGGCCTGCTCGACCTCGGTGTAGATTCTCTGGATGAAGCGCTGGCCGTGACGCTCCAGCGACTTCTCGATGCGTCTGATATCGATCAGGTCGCTGCCGATGCCGATGATCATCGTGCGGCGGAACCGATGCTTCCGCCGGGATGAGACGATTGCACATGCCGGCTCGCGCGCTCGGCAAGGCGCTTGCGCCGCTGTTCTCGGAAAGCGCTCATGCCCCAGCGCGTGATGCCATAGAACAAGAGGCCGAACACCAGCCCGAGCGGGATCGCGCCGATCAGCATCGGCTCAAGGATAGGTTTCCACAATTGCGCAAAGGACAGCTTGTGCAGCATCTCGCCCAGATGCGCGGGCGGGCCGTGCGCCGGCAGGCGATCATGCAAGATCAGCTTGCCCGTTTCCCAGGACGCGCCCCACAGCAGCGGAAAGGTCAGCGGGTTGCCGAAGAACACGGCGGCGACACCGGCCGCCACCAAATTGCCCGCGATCACCCAGCACAGGACGGCGGCAATGGCGAAATGAAAGCCCACGGGAAAGAACGAGGCAAAGACGCCGGCGGCGACACCGGCCGCCACCGCGTGCGGTGTGGCCTTCAGCCGCAGGATGCGCTTGGAGAAATACTGAAGCGAGCGCGAAAACGAGCGGCGCGGCCACAGATAGGTACGCACCCGCTCGAAAAGGCCATCAGGCTTGCGGCGTCGAAAAAGCACTCTATACCCGTTTCACAGCTCCCACGCCGGCACTTTCAGCCGGGCGCGACAGCACCATCTTGCGCTTGACGATCCCCCTATGGCAATCGCAACCTTGATATAGCGACGCGCCGGCAGGAGAACAACCAAACACCGCCTGCGCGGCGCACGCTTGTTGCCGCCCTTTCGGGGTGGCATTCGCTGCTTCGAACATTGGACAATCGCGGCGAATTTAAGGAACCGGCCGGTATTCGCTGACCTCGACCAGATTGCCGTCCGGGTCGCGGAAATAGACCGACATCATCGGACCACGGGCCCCAATGCGTTCGACCGGTCCGAGTTCCACCACCACGCCGTTGGCCGCGAGACGGGTGCTGACTTCGCCCAGCGGCCGGTCGGTGATCAGGCAGAAGTCGCCCGAGCCGGGCGTCGGCGACTTGGCTTTCGGCTCGAAGGTACGGCCGACCTCGTGCACATTGATCTTGTGGGTGCCGAAAGCCAGCGCTGTCGGCCGGCCGGGCGCGTCGATGCGTTCAAAGCCCAGCACGCGCTGATAAAAGGCGCAGGTCACTTCCAGCGAAGCGACCGTCAGCACGAAATGATCGATGCCGGCGATCATCCCGCCCTCCCCGTCAGATATTGCGGCTGCCGGGCTTAACCGCCGGTATGGCGGCCAGTTCCGGCGGCAGCCGGTCCGCCGGATAGGCCGGAACCTCATATTCGGCGAGCGCGATCAGCGGCACGCCGACATGGGTCTTGCCGGCTGAACGGTCGATGATGCAGGCGGCAGCAACCACTTCGGCGCCAAGTTCGCGCAGGCACTCGATGGTTTCGCGGATCGACAGGCCGGTGGTGACGATGTCCTCGACAATGACGACGCGCGCGCCCCTGGCGATCTCGAAGCGGCGCAGGCGGAATTCACCCCCTTCCCGCTCGACCCAGATGGCCGGCACGCCGAGGTGGCGCGACGTCTCGTAAGCCGGGATCAGCCCGCCGATCGCCGGGCCGACCACGTAGTCGATCTTGCCCGGCACGCCAGCGCGGATCTTTTCGGCCAGCGCCTTGCACAGCCGCTCGGTCTTGTCGGCATGCATGAACACGCGTGCCTTCTGCAGGAAGACCGGACTTCTCAGGCCCGAGGTCAAAATGAAATGCCCTTCGAGAACAGCACCCGCCTCGCGGAAAATCCCCAGCACTTCATCGGTGTTCATTTCTGCCTATCCCCAAACAGATTATCGCTATCAGCCGTTCACACGCCTTGCATCACTGACGCTCGAATTGTCCTTGAGCTGCGACAGCAGCCGGTTGAGATGCTTCAGGTCCCAGACTTCGAGATCGATCAGCATTTCGGTGAAGTCGGGCGCGGTGCGCACCATCGACAGCGTGTGGATGTTGGCGTCGTTCGATGCAACCACCTGGGCGATATCGGCGAGCGAACCCGGCGCATTGATGGCGGTGACCGAGACGCGGGCCGGAAACCGTTCCTTGGTGCGCTCGTCAATGTCCCAGCGCACGTCGATCCAGCGCTCGGGCTGGTCATCGAAGGCCTGCAACGCCGGCGACTGGATCGGATAGATGGTGATGCCGGTGCCAGGCTGGACGATGCCGACGATACGGTCGCCAGGCACCGCCCCTTCCGGCGCGAAGCGCACCGGCAGGTCGCCACGCACGCCGCGGATCGGCACGGCGCCGTCGCGCGGCTGGTCCTTGTCCTTACGCGCGGCCCGGCCCGGAATCTGGAACAGCATGCCGGCGGCGTTGCGGATCTTCGACCAGCCCTCCTCGCGCTGCTTGGGCGCGGCGGTGGTGACGCGCTCGTCCTTGTAGTCGGGGAACACCGCCTTCATGACATCGGTGGAGGCAAGCTCGCCACGGCCGACCGAGGCCAGCACGTCCTCGATGTCCTTGCGCGCCAGCCGGTGCAGCACCTGCTTCAGGCTCTCCTTGGTGAAGGTCTTGCCGGCGCGCTCGAAGGCGCGTTCCAGGATGCGAATGCCGAGCCCGGAATACTGCTTGCGGATGGCATTCTTGGTGGCGCGGCGGATTGCCGAGCGCGCCTTGCCGGTGACGACGACCGATTCCCACGCCGCCGGCGGCACCTGCGCCTTGGAGCGGATGATCTCGACCTCGTCGCCGTTCTTCAGTTCCGTCATCAGTGGCATGATGCGGCCGTTGACCTTGGCACCGACGCAGGTGTCGCCGACATCGGTGTGCACAGCATAGGCAAAGTCGATGGGCGTGGCACCGCGCGGCAGCGCGATCAGCATGCCTTTCGGCGTGAAGCAGAACACCTGGTCCTGGAACAGTTCCAGCTTGGTGTTTTCGAGAAAGTCTTCCGGGTTGTCGCCCTCGGCAAGCTGCTCGATGGTGCGCCGCAGCCAGGCATAGGCGTTGGTCTCTTTCGAGATCGCATGCGCGGCGCCGTTGGCCTTGCCGCCGGTATCCTTGTAGATCGAATGCGCGGCAACGCCGTATTCGGCGATCTTGTTCATCTGCCGGGTGCGGATCTGCAGCTCGACGCGCTGGCGCGACGGCCCGACGATGGTGGTGTGGATAGACCGGTAGTCGTTCTGCTTCGGCGTCGAGATGTAATCCTTGAAACGGCCAGGCACCATCGACCAGGCGGTATGGATGGCGCCGAGCGCGCGATAACAATCCTCGACCGTATCGACGACGACACGAAAGCCGAAAATGTCGGACAGCTGCTCGAAGGACAACGCCTTGGCCTCCATCTTGCGGAACACCGACCACGGCTTCTTCTGACGGCTTTTCACGCTGGCCTTGATCGCATGCTTTTCAAACAGCGTGGACAGTGCCTTCTCGATCTCGGACAGCACATCCTTGTTGCGCTCGAAGATTTCGGCGAGCCGGGCGGTGACGGCGCGATAGGCTTCCGGATTGATGTAGCGGAAGGCGATCTCCTCCAGCTCCTCGCGCATGCCTTGCATGCCCATGCGTCCGGCCAGCGGCGCATAGATGTCCATCGTCTCCTCGGCGATGCGCAGGCGCTTGGCCTCCGGCATGTGGTCGAGGGTGCGCATGTTGTGCAGGCGGTCGGCGAGCTTGACCAGCAGGACGCGGACGTCTTCCGAAATCGCCAGCAGAAGCTTGCGCAGGTTTTCCGCCTGCTCGGCCTTCTTCGACACCAGGTCGAGCTTTTTCAGCTTGGTCAGCCCCTCGACCAGCTTGCCCATTTCGGGACCGAACAGCTCGTCGATTTCGGCCCGCGTCGCCGTGGTGTCCTCGATGGTGTCATGCAGCAGGGCGACCGCGATCGTCGCCTCGTCCATGTGCATTTCGGTGAGGATCGCGGCGACTTCGAGCGGATGCGAGAAATAGGGATCGCCGGAAGCGCGCTTCTGGTGGCCATGCTTCTGCATGGCATAGACGTAGGCCTTGTTGAGCAACGCCTCGTTGACGTCAGGCTTGTAGCGCTGGACGCGCTCGACAAGCTCATACTGACGCATCATGGGCGGGATCTCGCAGCGGTGAAATGAATCATGCGCCGCACTGCTGTACGGCGCATGTCCGGTACCAACTGTCGCAAATACCAGATTCATGCATTATGCCAAGCGCGGCCAAAACTGCATCTGGTATTTGCGACAGTTGGTACTAGATAGCCACGAAACTGCCGATACGGAAGTGCCGGACGATTATTCCAGCGACCTCCGCAACAGAGGCTCGCTTAGTAGTCGTCGCTCTTTTCGGGGGGCACCAGGCCCTCGATGCCGGCCAGGAGATCTTCCTCGGTCATCCGGTCGAAAGTGATGTTCTCCTCGGCGCCATCGGCATCGGTGGCCGCGACAGCGGCGCCGGTCTGGTCGGCGATCGCCTCGCCATCGGCTTCGGGCTCGTCAACCTCGACGTGCTTCTGCAGCGAATGGATCAGGTCTTCCTTGAGGTCGTCGGGCGACAGTGTCTCGTCGGCGATCTCGCGCAGCGCCACCACCGGGTTCTTGTCGTTGTCACGCGGCACGGTGATCGGCGCCCCCTGGCTGATCTGGCGGGCGCGGTGGCCGGCAAGGAGCACCAGCTCGAAGCGGTTGTCGACCTTGTCGATGCAATCTTCAACGGTTACGCGGGCCATGGATGCCCCTTTCATGCGATGGATTTGATGGAAAACAGGCGCGGTCCATAACCCGAACGCCGCCAAAATACAAGCATCATGGCAATGGCCGGGCCGCAGGGCGCCCAATCCTTCGTTTAAACAGGCGATTCGGCAAAACAAGCTGCATCCATGGGTTCGGCCGCCTCGATCACAATTGCTTGCGTGCGGCAACGCGCCCTTGGATTGCCGCGAAACTGGCGTTATCTCGGATAGCGCCAAGGTCAGCCGGTTTATTATGAGCCTGACCGACAGCCGCTATCGCATTTCGTTTAGACGGCCGCTTATTTCGAAAGGACCATTTTCCATGTTCGACCCCCGTGAAAAAATCGCCCTATTCATCGACGGCGCCAATCTCTACGCGACGTCGCGCGCGCTCGGCTTCGACATCGACTATCGCAAGCTTCTGTCGAGCTTCCAGAAGCGTGGCTATCTGCTGCGCGCCTATTACTACACCGCGCTGGTCGAGGATCAGGAATACTCCTCGATCCGTCCCTTGATCGACTGGCTCGACTACAACGGCTTCAAGGTGGTCACCAAGCCGGCCAAGGAATTCACCGACTCGACCGGCCGCCGCAAGATCAAGGGCAATATGGACATCGAGCTCACGGTCGATGCGCTGGAACTCGCCGATGTCGTCGACCACTACGTCATCTTTTCCGGCGATGGCGATTTCCGCACGCTGGTCGAGGCGCTGCAGCGCCGCGGCCGAAAGGTGTCGATCGTCTCGACCATGGCCTCCCAGCCGCCGATGATCAGCGACGATCTGCGCCGCCAGGCCGACCATTTCATCGACCTGACGACGCTGAAGAACGAAGTCGGCCGCGATCCGTCGGAGAGGCCGGTGCGCCGGCCCGAGCCGGCCGAAGTCGACGAGGACGACTACTGAGGTCGGTCGCCTTGACCGCCCTTTCCCCCTCCGAACCCGGCCGCGACTGCCCGCTCTGCCCGCGGCTGCATGACTTTATCGCTGAATGGCGACAACTGGAACCATCCTGGTTCAACGCGCCGGTGCCGACCTTCGTGCCACCTAATGGCGACGATGCCGTCCGGCTTCTGATCGTCGGGCTGGCGCCCGGCTTGCGCGGCGCCAACCGCACCGGACGGCCCTTCACCGGCGACTATGCCGGCGACCTGCTCTACTCGACGCTGATCTCGCACGGTTTTGCGCGCGGCGAGTTCAAGGCGCGGCCCGATGATGGGCTGGAGCTCGTCGGCACGGCGATCACCAATGCGGTGCGCTGCGTGCCGCCGGAGAACAAGCCGGTGGGCGCCGAGATTGCCACCTGCCGGACGTTCCTGGTGCCGACGATCGCACGCTTTCCCAACCTGCGCGCCGTGCTGGCGCTCGGAACGATCGCGCACCAGTCGACGGTGCGTGCGCTGGGTGGGCGCATCGCCGCCTACCCGTTCAAGCATGGCGGGCAGCTGCCGGCCGGCGGCGTCACGCTGTTTTCGAGCTATCACTGCTCCCGCTACAACACCAACACCGGCGTGTTGACCGAAGCGATGTTCGTCAGCGTCTTCAGCGAGATCGCGGCCTTCCTGCAGACATAGCACCCGACTTCAGAACCCTTCGAGCACGATCTTGCCCTTGGCCTTGCCGGTCTCGATCAGCGCGTGGGCGCGCTTCAGATTGGCGGCATTGATAGGACCGAATGTCTCGCCCAGTGTCGTGCGGATGGTGCCGGCGTCGACAAGCCGGGCCAATTCGTCGAGGTACTCTCCTTGTGCGGCCATGTCCTGCGTCTCGAACATCGAGCGGGTGAACATGAACTCCCAATGCACGGACACGCTCTTGCGCTTGAACGGATTGATGTCGAGCGATTTGGGATCGTCGATCAGTCCGAAACGGCCTTGCGGGGCGATCAATTCGGCGATCTCGGCCAGGTGCCGGTCGGTGTTGGTTGTCGAGAACACAAAGGCTGGTGCGCCGAGGCCAAGGGCCGCGACTTCGGCGGCGAGCGGCCTGGAATGATCGACGACATGATGGGCGCCGAGCTCCAGCGCCCAGTCGCGCGTCTCGGGCCTCGATGCGGTGGCGATCACCGTCAGATCGGTGAGTTGGCGCGCTAGCTGCACCGCGATCGAGCCGACGCCGCCGGCGCCGCCAATGATCAGGATGGCCTTCGCCGCGCCCGCGACAGGCTTCCTGACATCGAGGCGGTCGAACAGAGTCTCCCAGGCGGTGACCGCGGTCAACGGCAGCGCCGCTGCCTGCGCATAGCCGAGCGAGCCGGGTTTGCGGCCGACAAGGCGCTCGTCGACAAGGTGAAACTCGGCATTGGTGCCTTGCGGCGCCAGGGCGCCGGAATAGAAGACATCATCACCCGCCTTGGACAGGCTGGCGTTCGGACCGGTCCCAACCACCCGGCCGGCAGCGTCCCAGCCGAGCACCCGCCACGCTCCGGCTTCGGGCCTGGCGCTTTGCCGCACCTTGGTGTCGACCGGGTTGACCGAGATTGCCCTCACCTCGACCAGCAACTCACGGCCTTTCGGCTCGGGCCTGGGCAAGTCGATGTCGACAAGCGAGGTCTCATAGGTGATGGGGGCTGGGATTTGATAGCCGACGGCGCGCATTTTGGTCTCCGCGATTGCTGTTGGGCGATTGCTGTTGGGCGTTGCTTGGAGCAGAGATGCGGATTATGTGCCGGGAGCGCAAGAATGCACATATAAAGCACATAGTGTCGAAAAGGATACCGTCATGCCGCGCATTCGCCATGAGCGATTCGATTGCAGCCCCGGCTGCACCGTGGAGGGAACGCTGCGCTACATCGATGGAAAGTGGAAAGGCGTCGTGCTCTACCATCTGTTCGAGGGCACGCTGCGCTTCAACGAGATACGCCGGCGCATTCCGAACTGCACGCAGCGCATGCTGACCAACCAGCTTCGCGAACTGGAAGCCGATGGGCTGATTGCGCGCAAGATCTATCCTGAAGTGCCGCCAAAGGTGGAATATAGCCTGACGCCGCGCGGCAGGAGCCTGGAACCGGTGATCACCGCGTTGAAAGTCTGGGGCGATGCCAATGTGACGCTCGCGCCGGAGGTTTCCCAGGCTGCGGCATGAGGCGGCGGCAAGCAGGGTCCCCGAATGGGCTCAGGGGATCACTTGGCTTCCGGAGAGATCGATCCAGGTGATGCCGCAGACAGCGTGGCCAGCACGGCCGGTCCACCCTGCAGCACATTCAGATCGACATCGCCGTCGATGCCGTCGACGCGGCCCCTGTTGTGGTACTGCCAGTAGACCCAGTCGCCGCGGTCCGGCTGCAGCAGCAATGAGCGAAGCCAAAGCGGCCGGGCGGGGATACGCCCAGCATAGGCCTGCTCAGCCTCGTCGGTCAGATAGACGATCGCCGGCTTGCCGAAGGCGGCCTCGACAGGCGCGAGGAACGCCGCCAGTTCGGCGTTCAGTTGCTCGGGTGTTGGCCGCTGCGGGCAATTGCCGCCGAACTCGATGTCGACGACCGGTGGCAACAAAGGCTGATCGTGCGGCACCACCGAGATGAAATTCTTCGCCTGGTCGGCACCGGGCCGGCAGAAGGTGAAGAAATGATAGGCGCCGACGGCAAGACCAGCCGCGCGGGCCTCACGCAGATTGGTGGAGAAGGCATCGTCGACATGATCGCCGCCTTCGGTCGCCTTGATGACGGCGAAGGCGACATCGTCGGAGGCAACGCGCCGCCAGTCGATCTGGCCCTGATGATGGGAGACGTCGATGCCTCTGACCGGATACTTGCCACGGTCTGGCGAGAATGCCCTGAAATAGAGATAGCCGCCGGCAGCGATGAAACACACCAAGATCAGGCTGGCCAAACCCAAAAGGACAATCCGGTTCTTCAAACGAATGGCCCCAGCCTACCCACGCTCTTTTAAGAGCCTGCCCTTCTCGCGCGACCAGTCGCGCTGCTTCTCGGTTTCACGCTTGTCGTGCAGCTTCTTGCCGCGGCCGACGGCGAGCAGAAGCTTGGCGCGGCCCTGATCGTTGAAATAGATCTTCAGCGGCACCAGCGTCATGCCTTCGCGGTCGACGCTTTGCGACAGCTTGGCCATTTCGCGCTTGTTGAGCAGGAGTTTGCGGCGCCGGCGCGGCTCGTGGTTGAAGCGGTTGGCCTGCAGATACTCCGGCAGATAGGAATTGATCAGCCAGATCTCGCCGCCTTCGACCGAGGCATAGCTGTCCTGGATGTTGGCCTGGCCCTGGCGCAGCGACTTGACCTCGGTGCCGGTCAGCACAAGGCCGGTCTCGATCGTGTCGAGCACCTCATAGGAAAATCGCGCCTTGCGGTTTTCCGCAACGGTCTTGTTGTTGGGATCGGCTTTTCTGACTTGATTCATGATGTGGAGAGGTGGCGCCTCATCCCTAGTTTATCAAGCCGGCGTGCTTCATCGCCGCATCGATCTTGTCGGCGGTCGACTGTTCGACCGTCATCAGCGGCGAACGCAGCACGTTCTCGATCTTGCCCAGCTTCGACAGCGCATATTTCGCGCCGGAAACGCCGGGCTCGAGGAAGATCGCCTTGTGCAGCGGCAGCAGGCGGTCCTGCAACTCCAGCGCCTTGGCGCTGTTCCCGGAAAGCGTAGCTTCCTGGAATTCGGCGCAGAGCCGTGGCGCGACATTCGACGTCACCGAAATGCAGCCGACGCCGCCATGCGCGTTGAAGCCGAGCGCCGAAGCGTCCTCACCCGAAAGCTGGATGAAATCCTTGCCGCATGTAGCGCGCTGCTCGGAAACCCGCTCGACCTTGCCGGTGGCATCCTTGACGCCGATGATGTTCTTGAAGTCGTGCACCAACTGGCCCATCGTCTCCGGGCTCATGTCGATGACCGAGCGCGGCGGGATGTTGTAGATGATGATCGGCAAGTTGGTCGCCTTGGCGACGGCGGCGAAATGCGCGTAGAGGCCGCGCTGGGTCGGCCTGTTGTAATAGGGGGTGACGACGAGTGCGGCGTTCGCGCCGGCCTTCTCGGCATATTGCACCAGCCCGACCGCTTCCTCGGTGTTGTTGGAGCCGGCGCCGGCAACCACCGGAACCCGGCCCCTGGCCACCTCGATGCACACCTTGACGACATGGCGGTGCTCGTCATGCGACAGCGTCGGCGACTCACCAGTGGTGCCGACCGGGACAAGGCCTGTCGTGCCCTCGGCGATCTGCCAGTCGACGAACGCGCGAAAGGCTTTCTCGTCGAAACGCCCGCTCTTTTCGAACGGTGTCACGAGCGCAGTAAGCGAGCCTCTCAGCATGTCGTCCAACTCCTTGGGGCTTCTTTGTTCAAGCATGTCGTTGTCCCAAAACCGGTACCCACTCTCAGGCGACATGCATCGGTGTTTTGTCGTGCGCGCCTTCTAGCCGAAAGCGAAGCGGCGCACCATAGTCTCGACATGGTTGCGCGGCAAGCATTGCCATGGTGCCAGCAAGCGCAATTCGAACGACGGCGCTAACTCTTTGTTTACGGGCTCTTCACGACCTAAGTTTAGGCTTCGAGGCCTCTGCGCCTGCTGGTAGAATGCCAGGACAAGGAAAGACGTAAAGACCATGCCGGCCAGTCGGCCTCACCTCTTCGCGCTGCTTGGCGCCACGCTCGCGCTGATGCCGGGCATGGCGATCGGCGGTAGCGTCGATGTGCAGGTCGTCTCGGCCATCACGATGCCGGGCCTGCAGGCCGAGACGCAACAGGATGCCTCGCCAAGCGTCGCCCTGTTGAAAAGCGGGCTGGATGCGCTGGCGGCTGGCGACATTCCCGGCGCCCGCGCCGTGCGTGATGCCCTCCCCGGCCACTCGCTCGACCAGCACATCCTTGCCTGGGCGATCGCGCTTTACGGCGGCGACAAGGTTCCGAGCGGCGATATTGCCGCCGCCGCCAGGGAGCTGCCCAACTGGCCCGGCACCGTCGCCTTGCGCAAGAACAGCGAGCGCGCGCTCTATCGCGAGAACCCTGCCCCCGATACCGTCATTGCGGCGTTCGACGGCAGCCAGCCGCAGACATTCGAAGGCGTGATGGTTCTCGCCCGCGCCTACGTGGCGTCGGGCAATGCCAAGGCGGCGCGCTCGGTGCTGTCGCCATTCTGGCGCACGGCGATCCTGGAGGCCAAGGACGAGACGGCGCTGATCACGGAATTCGGCAGCCTGATTCCGGCCGCCGACCACCGTTTTCGCATGGAGCGCATGTTCTATGCCGATCGGGCGAATTCGGCACGACGTGTGGCCGGCCTCGCCGGTGCCCAGCAGCTTGCCGATGCCTGGGCGGCGGCCGACCGCGGCGACAAGAATGCACCTAAACTGCTGAAGGCGGTGCCGGCGGCACAGCGTTCTGCCGGCTATTTCTTTGCGCAGGCCGAATATCTGCGCAAGCAAGAGAATTTTGCCGGCGCCGCGGCTGTCGTGATGCAGGCACCGACCGATCGCGAAGCTCTGGTCGATCCGGATGCCTGGTGGGTCGAGCGCCGGGTGTTGTCGCGCGAACTGGTCGACCAGGGCGACATGAAGACGGCCTACCGGATCGTCGCCACGCATGCTGCCGAAAGTGCCACCAATGCGGCGGAGGCCGAGTTCCATGCCGGTTGGTATGCGCTGCGTGGCCTGAACGACCCCAAGCTTGCTGCAACGCATTTTACGCGCATCGCCGACCTCGCCCAGGGACCGATGACCCTGTCGCGCGCCTACTACTGGCTCGGCCGTGCGGCGGAAGTCGGTGGCCCGGGCAATGCCAAGGACTATTTTGCGCGCGCCGCTGCCTACGGCACGACATTCTACGGCCAGCTTGCCGCCGAACGTGTCGGCCGGCAGGCGCTGAACATCGTCTATCCGCAGCCCGACGCCGCCGACCGGCGGAATTTTGCCGGCCGCGAAGCCGTCAGCGCCATCAAGCGGCTGCAGGAGGCCGGTTACGACCGCTATGCCGAAACGCTCTATCGCGACCTTGCCGGGCAGTTGACCAGCCCCGGCGAACTGGCTCTGCTCGCCGTCCTGGCGGAAAAACAGGGCAACCACTTCATGGCGCTGAAAATCGGCAAGATCGCCGGGGCGCGCGGCATCGATGTCGGCGCGCTGTCGCATCCGCTCGGAGTCATTCCCGATTCGGCCAACATCTCCGGATCGGGAAAGGCGCTGGCCTATGCGATCGCCCGCCAGGAGAGCGAGTTCAACATCGGCGCCGTGTCCAGCGCCGGCGCGCGCGGGTTGCTGCAGCTGATGCCGGGCACAGCCAGGCAATTGGCGAAGAAGGCCGGACTGCAATTCTCGCCGACACGACTGACCACCGACGCCGGTTACAACGCGACGCTGGGTTCGGCCTTCCTCGGCGAGCAGCTCGATCGTTTCAACGGCTCCTATGTGCTGACCTTCGCCGGCTACAATGCCGGTCCCAACCGGGCCAGCCAGTGGGTAGCGAAATACGGTGATCCGCGCGGCAAGGACATCGACGCCATCGTCGACTGGATCGAGCGAATTCCCTACACGGAAACAAGAAGTTACGTGCAGCGCGTGATGGAGAATTACGAGGTTTACAAGATGCGTATTTCCGGCAAATACGACATCGTTGGAGATCTGGTGAACGGGCGCGGCTGACCGACAAGGTGACGGCTCCAGAGGCGACATCACCGAAGCTGCCAATCTCCCCCGCAAGAGGGGAGATCGGCAGCTTCGGCGTCCCGCTCTTCATTTGACCCCACCTTCCCTCACCTGTAGCTGTCGAGGAACAATCCGGCGACGGGAAGGGATAGAATCCAGATGTCGAGCACTGAAGGCTTTTCCGACTTTTTCTACAGCGCGCCGGATGGGCTGAAACTTCACGCGCGCGTCTATGGTGAAGCAAATTCCGGACACTGGCCGGTCGTCTGCCTGCCCGGCCTGACCCGCAACGCCCGGGATTTTCATGAGCTGGCGCTCCATCTTTCGGCCCGAGCCGCGGTTCCGCGCAAGGTGGTAGCCTTCGACTATCGCGGGCGCGGACAGTCCGCCTACGATGCCGATATCGGTCGTTACAATGTCGGCGTCGAAGCTGGCGACATCCTTGCCGGGCTGGTGGCATTGGGAATGGAGGCGGCGGCCTTCATCGGCACATCGCGCGGCGGGCTGATCATCCATGTGCTCGGCATGATGCAGCCGGCCACCCTGAAAGCCATTGTTTTCAATGACATCGGTCCGGTGATCGAGCCGGCCGGCCTTGCCCACATCCAGTCCTATCTTGAACGCGCGCCGAAGCCCAAGACCTTCACCGAGGCACTGGATGCCCAGCGCAGCGTTCACGGCCAGGACTTTTCCGCACTCATCGATACGGATTGGGCGCGAATGGTACGGGCGCTCAACCGCGAGACGGATCAAGGCCTGGTGCCGGATTTCGACCCGAAGCTGGTCGAGACCGTTGCGGGTCTCGATCTGACGCAGCCTTTGCCGGCCCTATGGCAGCAATTCGACGCGTTGGGTGCGATTCCTCTGCTCACCATACGCGGCGCCAATTCGAGATTGCTGTCCACAGACACGTTGCGGCAGATGCGGGAGCATCATTCGGTGATGGAGACGATCACGGTCGAGGGCCAGGGCCATGCGCCATTCCTCGATACGGGTAGCCTGCCCGACGACATCGCGGCCTTTCTTGATCGAGCCGAGCGACAGAATAGCCTCAAGTAAATTCCAAGACAAAACCAGGATTTTGGTCGTCACAACAGTATAGGCCAGCTCGCCAGCCTACTTGGCTTTTTGAACTTTTCCGAGGCGCTTTCATCGAGGCCGCCGCTGCCTCGTCTCTCTGTTTCCGTGCTGCCGCCCGGGATGAAGGCGCGGTCACGGGCGACGAAAAGAGGGAGCCGCGGTTCGGTGCGCTCTTATTTTTCCATATAATGACGCGGGCTTGTTGATTGTGCCGGCGCTTTTCTTTATCCAGCGGCGCAACGGAGAGGTGGCCGAGTGGTCGAAGGCGCTCCCCTGCTAAGGGAGTAGAGGTCAAAAGCTTCTCGTGGGTTCGAATCCCATCCTCTCCGCCATCCTGCTACGCGCTTCGCGCTTCGCAGGACAAGTCCTTCCCTTTCCGCGAAGCAGGATGCCCTCCGAAGCCTCGGCGCTCAGATCTCGTATGACGAATGGAAGAATCTCGGCGTTGCCGCGAACATCGCCTACGACGTCGTACCGGGCCTGACGATCACGGCCGAAGTCGACTACCTCAATGCTGGTAAGTTCGACGACGCCGACTTCTCCACTGGACTGGCGCCGACAAGAAGAGCAGCATCGGCGGCATCCTCCGCTTCCAGCGCTCGTCCTAATACATTTCGACTTGTCGAAATCGAAAACCCGGCGGGCAACCGCCGGGTTTTTTGCATTGAAGTGCCGCTCGGTCGGCAACTTGCGCGCGCCCAACCGGCGCGGTAGCAAGAAGGCCCTTTTCAAGCGAGCTTTCACCATGCGCCAGCGCCCTCCCCTAACGCCGATCATCGCAGCGCTTCCCTCGACGGTGCCGTTTGTCGGCCCCGAAGCACAGGAGCGCGAACGTGGCCGCGCTTTTCGCGCCCGCATCGGCGCCAATGAGAGCAGTTTTGGTCCTTCGCCGCGCGTCATCGAGCGCATGGCCGGAATCGCCCGGGACATGTGGATGTATTGCGATCCCGACAATCATGATCTGAAAGTGGCGGTTGCCGCGCATCACGACGTGAAGGCCGAAAACATCGTGGTCGGCGAAGGCATAGACGGCCTGCTCAACCTGGTGGCGCGCATGTATGTGGCGCCTGGCGATGCCGTGGTCACCTCGCTCGGCGCGTATCCAACCTTCAACTTCCATATTGCCGGTGTCGGCGGGCGGCTGGTCACGGTCCCCTATGAGAACGACAGGGAAAGCCTGGACGGCTTGCTTGCGGCGGTGCGCAAGGACAAGGCGCCGCTGGTCTACCTGTCCAACCCCGACAACCCGATGGGCAGCTGGTGGGAGGCGGACGAGCTCATCCGCTTCATCGAGGCGCTGCCGGAAACCACCATGCTGGTGCTCGACGAGG
Organism: Mesorhizobium calcicola; assembly: GCF_042682105.1. Taxonomy (NCBI): domain Bacteria; kingdom Pseudomonadati; phylum Pseudomonadota; class Alphaproteobacteria; order Hyphomicrobiales; family Phyllobacteriaceae; genus Mesorhizobium; species Mesorhizobium calcicola. The sequence continues at coordinate 41,405 of NZ_JBHUGY010000064.1, read as the reverse complement.
CCTATGGCGAACTCGGACCGGCCTCGGCGCTGCCACCGATCGATATCTCCAGACCGAACGTCATCCGCATGCGCACATTCTCGAAGGCGTATGGGCTCGCCGGCATACGCTGCGGCTATGCGGTTGCCGAGTCCCAGGTGATCCGTGACTTCGAGAAGATCCGCAACCATTACGGCGTCAGCCGCATGGCCCAGATCGCCGGCGTCGAGGCGCTCGCCGATCAGGACTATCTGCAGAGCGTGGTGGCGCGGGTTGAGGCCGGCCGCCGACGCATCGCCGGCATAGCCGAGCAGAACGGGCTGAAGCCGCTGGTCTCGGCAACCAATTTCGTCACCATCGACTGTGGCGGCGATGGCGCCTTCGCGCTGAAGGTGCTGCAGGGCCTGCTGTCACGCGACGTCTTCATCCGCAAGCCGATGGTGCCAGTGCTCGACCGCTGCATTCGAGTCAGCGTCGGCCTCGACCATGAACTCGACATTTTCGCCGAGGAACTGCCCGGCGCGCTGGCGGCGGCGCGGGGGAATTAGAGCTGGGGCCGGTCGCGCTTACAAATCCAGTTCCCAGGTCTGGCCGGTCAATTCCTTGCCGAAACTGTGGTGATGTTCCTCCGAGACCAGCCTGAAGCCGGCGCGCTCATAGATCGCGCGCGCCGCGACGAGGATGTCGTTGGTCCACAGCACCAGCCTGATGTAGCCGCAGGCGCGGGCCTGGCTCACGCATTCCGCGACCAGGCGTTTGCCGATGCCCAGGCCCCGCGCCGCCGCCTCGACATGCAGCAGCCTCAGCTTGGCCACCTCGTCGTCCAGATGAACCAGGAACACCGCGCCAACCGGCTCGCTGCCACGTTCGGCGATCCAGCAGAAATCGCGGCCGGGCACGAAATTGCGGATGAAATCCGCACCAATCTCGGCGAGCATGGCTTCGAACTCGATGTTCCAGCCATATTCATCGGCGTAGAGCTGGGCCTGCCGCTGCACGACCCAGCCGACGTCGCCAACGCGGTGCGGCCTCAGCGTCACCTCGCCGTTTTCACCGGCAGGATCCCCCAGCAATTCCCCGGCCTTGCGCAACGCGCTGCCCAGTTCGTGTAGCCTGTCGTCGGGGACGCTTTCGATCAGCCGCGCCGTGTCCCGATCAGCCGCCGCCTGAAGCCTGGCAAGCGCGGCCTCGCCCCTTGATGTCAGCGAGAGAACCCTTCGACGACGGTCGGCCGGATCCGTTCTGGCCTCGGTCAGCCCCTCGGCGGCAAACTTGCGCAGAATCCGCGTCAGATAGGCGGCATCGACACGCAGTTGCCTGGCGATTTCGGAGGCCGCCGGGCCGTTCTCCAGCCGAAATGCTCCGGCCAGGAAACCGCGTTCGCCGGCGATCTCGGCGGAAGCCGGGCTGCTGTGATGGCCCACTTCGAACAGCACGCGCGCCTCGGTCAAGGTGAAAGCGCTCTGCGTCAGGGTCTCGTCGAGAAGGCCGATGGTGCGGGTGTAGAATCGGTTGAAGTGGCGGATCTGCGCCACCAATGCGTTGCGTTCGTCCAACATTTGCATCCAACCCCAATAAGGCGGCCTCATTTTCCAAAAATTAATGGACTGAGTCAATTAAATTTCAAAAACCAGAGAGCCCAGCTGTTGCGTCGTGCGCACAATTCTCAGGTTGCATTCCTCGGGCCGTGCGCCAGATTCCAAGGAGACAGGCTTGGAGAGATTCATGGCTGGTCATCGCAGGGAAGTGCGGGCACGCGTCTACGGCAATGTTCAAGGCGTCGGCTTCAGAATCTGGGCTCGGCGCGAGGCCACAAACCTTGGTCTTGCGGGCTGGGTTCGCAATGAAGCGGACGGGTCCGTAGCGACCCAGATCGCAGGCCTCGATGAAGCGGTCTCGACAATGATCGAGCGCCTATGGAAAGGGCCGTCCGGTGCTTCCGTTTCCAGGGTCGATGTCGAGGAGTTGGCAGCCGGAAACACTCTTGTCGGGTTCAGGATCATTGCATGACGGCGGATTTGGTTCCGTACCTTGAATTAATTGAACGTTCGTTTTAATATTGCTCCGCAGGGAGCGACCATGGCGCGTACCACAGGATCCGATGGCGAAAAGACCGAAGCGGCCATCCGTGAGGCGGCGATCAACCTGATCGCGCGCTTTGGCTACGAAGCGATGTCAATGCGCCAGCTTGCCGCCGAAGTCGGCGTCCAGGCAGCCGCGCTCTACCGCTATTTCCCGACCAAGGAAGAGCTTCTGTTCACGCTCATGCGCGAACATATGGAAGGCCTGACCGACGCCTGGGAAGCAGCCAGGCCCGCCAGCACGGATCCCGTGCGGCGGCTCTCCGCCTATGTCGAAAACCACATCGCTTTTCATATCGAACGTCGGCACGCCACGCATGTGTCGAACATGGAATTGCGCAGCCTGTCGCCCGAACGGCTGACACAGATCCTGCGGATGCGCACCGCTTACGAAAAGGAGCTGCGCGCCATCCTGCGCGATGGCGCCGAGGCAGGCGTCTTCAGCATCGACGACACCGGGCTGACGGCCATGGCCCTGATCCAGATGATGACCGGCGTCATCGTCTGGTTTCGCCCGGGCGAGCGGCTGTCGATCGCTGAAGTGACGGCGACATATCTTTCGATGACGATGCGCCTGGTTGGAGCAGGAACCGACGGCGAGACGACCCATGACACCGCGCGCGCCTTCGGACGCGCAAGAGACGCCGCAGCACCTTGATTTCGCGTATGCTCCTTCGAAGATCGAGATCTTCGGGGTCATGCAGGCAGGAGGAAAGCATGTACACGAACACGCTCAGCTTCGGGCATGACGAGGATATCGAGGCGCTGCGCGACATGGTGCGGCGCTTCGCGCAGGACAGGATCGCGCCGATCGCCGCCGACATCGATCGCGCGAACGAATTCCCGGCGCATCTGTGGCGCGAACTCGGCGCGCTCGGGCTGCTCGGCATTACGGCCGATCCCGATTTCGGCGGCAGCGGCATGGGCTATCTTGCGCATGTCATCGCCGTCGAGGAGATCTCTCGCGCCTCGGCATCGGTCGGCCTCTCCTACGGCGCCCACTCCAACCTCTGCGTCAACCAGATCAACCGCTGGGCAACGCCGGCGCAGAAGGAGAAATTCCTGCCGCCGCTCTGTTCCGGCGAGCGCATCGGCGCGCTGGCGATGTCGGAATCCGGGGCCGGCTCGGACGTCGTCTCACTCAAGCTGCGCGCCGAAAAGCGCAATGACCGCTATGTGCTCAACGGCACCAAGATGTGGATCACCAACGGGCCGGACGCCGAGACGCTAGTCGTCTATGCCAAGACCGACCCGGAGCGGAAATCGCGCGGCATCACCGCCTTCATCGTCGAGAAGGCGATGGCCGGGTTTTCCGTGGCGCAAAAACTCGACAAGCTCGGCATGCGCGGCTCCAACACCGGCGAACTGGTTTTTTCGGATGTCGAAGTGCCGTTCGAAAACGTGCTGCACGAGGAAGGCCGCGGCGTCGAGGTGCTGATGTCTGGCCTCGACTACGAGCGCACCGTGCTTGCCGGCGGCCCGATCGGCCTTATGGCGGCGTGTCTCGACGTGGCGATCCCCTACGTGCACGAGCGCAAGCAGTTCGGCCAGCCTATCGGCGAGTTCCAGCTGGTGCAAGGCAAGCTCGCCGACATGTACACGACGATGAGCGCCGCGCGCGCCTACGTCTATGCCGTCGCCGCCGCATGCGACCGCGGCCAGACGACGCGCAAGGATGCCGCCGGCTGCGTGCTGTTTGCCGCCGAAAAGGCGACGCAGATGGCGCTCGACGCTCTCCAGCTGCTTGGCGGCAATGGCTATATCAACGACTATCCGACCGGGCGGTTGTTGCGCGACGCGAAACTCTACGAAATCGGTGCCGGCACCAGCGAAATCCGCCGCTGGCTGATCGGGCGCGAAATCATCGCGGAGGGGGTGTGAGCGATTTCAGAATGCGTAGCTTGCAGGAATATTTCGGAACAATCACACGCGCCGCCGTCGCCTTGATTTCGCTGTCGGTGCCTGCGGGGACCGCCTATTCCGATCCGCTGAAATTCGAAAACGTCGCGGCACTGCGCGCTGAGGTCATTTCGCGTCTGAAGACCGACAGTCGCATCAAGGAGACCATTCCCGACTCCGACGATCCGGCTAGGTTGAAAGTAACCAGGCAGCGCCGATCCGGCAAAGATCTGGAACTCCAGGTGGATGTTACAAACTTGCTTGGCAGGATCCGCGATTTGCCGGCGGCGGAAGCTGAAACAGAGATCCAACGTTTTCTGCGCGTGCTTGTCCTCAACGACACCGAAGACGGTTTCGATGCTGGTCATTTGATAGCGAACATTCGACCTCGCGAACATCTCAGCGGCCTGGAATCAAAAGCCGCCACACCTGATGCAGAACCCGTCTACGAAGATTTGGCTGGGGATGTCGTGGTTCTCTACCAAATTGACACCGAGGACACGCTTGCCAGTTTACAGTTTGCCGATGTTGGAGGTCGCTCCTTCGCACAGCTCCGTCAGCTTGCACTAGAAAACATCAACAGGCAGATGACGCAGGTCAGGCAAAGCGAAATCCTGGAAGGAATATCCATTTTTACCGTCGAGGGTGACGAAGCCATCTCCCCGGCTCTGCTTCTGACCGACAAATTCTGGGCTCTGCTTGAAGCTCAATTTCCAGGCGGCATGCTGATAGCCATTCCCCAACGTGACGCGGTTGTGGTTTTGGACAAGCGTGTGCCCAACACAATCCAGATTGCTCGCGCCTTGATAGACAAAGTTTTCGAGGACGAACCCGACCTTCTATCCGAATATGTTTTCGAGCGACGAGACGGTAAGTTGCTAGTCGTGGCGGAGCATTAGGAATCGATCATGGCTACATTGCAAACCCAGATCTCCCCCGCCTCAGACACCTTTCGCGCCAATGCCGAGCGCATGCGGGCGCTGGTCGCCGACATCGCGGACAAGGCGGCAGGCGTCGAGCGCGGCGGGTCGGACGAGGCGCGGGAACGCCACGTTTCCCGCGGCAAGCTTTTGCCGCGCGAGCGCCTTGCGCAGTTGCTCGACATCGGCTCGCCCTTCCTCGAGATCGGCCAGTTCGCGGCATGGTCGATGTATGGCGAGGAGATTTCCGCGGCCGGCTTGATCGCCGGCATCGGTCGTGTCGAAGGCACCGAGGTGATGATCGTCGTCAACGACGCCACGGTGAAGGGCGGCACCTATTATCCGCTGACCGTGAAGAAGCACTTGCGGGCGCAGGAGATCGCGCTGCAGAACAATCTGCCTTGCATCTATCTGGTCGACAGCGGCGGCGCCAATCTACCCAACCAGGACGAGGTGTTTCCCGACCGCGAGCATTTCGGCCGCATCTTCTACAACCAGGCAAACATGTCGGCGGCCGGCATCCCGCAGATCGCCTGCGTCATGGGTTCGTGCACAGCGGGCGGCGCCTATGTGCCGGCAATGTCGGACGAGACGATCATGGTGCGCAACCAGGCGACCATCTTCCTCGGCGGGCCGCCGCTGGTGAAAGCGGCCACCGGTGAAGACGTCAGCGCCGAGGACCTCGGCGGCGCGGACGTGCACACCCGCCTTTCCGGCGTTGCCGACCACTATGCGCTGGACGACGACCATGCGCTCGCAATCTGTCGTCGTATCGTCAAAAACCTGAATCGGAACAAGACCGTAAGCCTAAACTTACAGAGATCGATTCCACCGCTTCACGCAGCGGATGAGTTGTACGGCATCGTACCGACGGATCTGCGCCAGCCCTATGACGTGCGCGAGGTGATCGCGCGCATCGTCGACGGCTCCGAATTCGATGAGTTCAAGCAGAATTACGGCACCACGCTGATCACCGGCTTTGCCCATCTCCATGGCATGCCGGTCGGCATCATCGCCAACAACGGCGTGCTGTTTTCCGATAGCGCATTGAAGGGCGCGCACTTCATCCAGCTCTGCTGCCAGCGCAAGATCCCGCTTGTTTTCCTGCAGAACATCACCGGCTTCATGGTCGGCAGAAAATATGAAGCGGGCGGCATCGCCAAGGACGGCGCCAAGCTGGTGATGGCGGTGGCCACCGCCAGGGTGCCGAAGGTGACTGTCATCATCGGCGGTTCGTTCGGCGCCGGCAATTACGGCATGTGCGGCCGCGCCTATTCACCGCGCTTCGTGTGGATGTGGCCGAATGCCCGCATCTCGGTGATGGGCGGCGAACAGGCGGCAACGGTGCTCGCCATGGTCAAGCGCGAAGGCATCGAGCGCAAGGGCGGCGAATGGAGCGCCGAGGAGGAGGCAAAGTTCAAGAAGCCGATCCTGATGAAATACGAGCACGAGGGCCACCCGCTCTACTCGTCCGCCCGCCTCTGGGACGACGGCATCATCGACCCGGCGAAGACGCGCGAGGTGCTGGCGCTCAGCCTGTCCGCCGCGCGCAACGCCGAGATCGAGGAGACGCGCTTCGGCGTGTTCAGGATGTGACATGAACGATCGTGCGCGGATTCAGGTTCATGCCGGCGACATCACCAAAATGGCCGTCGATGCCATCGTCAACGCCGCCAACACCTCGCTTCTCGGTGGTGGCGGGGTCGATGGCGCGATTCACCGTGCGGCCGGCCGTGAGCTCGAGTTCGAATGCCGCATGTTGAATGGATGCAAGATCGGCGAAGCCAAGATCACCAAGGGCTACAAACTGCCGGCGCGACACATCATCCACACGGTCGGGCCGGTCTGGCAAGGCGGCGGCAAGGGCGAAGCCGAATTGCTGGCCTCTTGCTATATCCGCTCGCTCGAACTCGCCGCCGCCAATGACTGCCGCACCGTAGCGTTTCCTGCGATCTCCACGGGTGTCTACCGCTACCCGAAAGAAGAGGCGACGCAGATCGCCGTCGACACGGTCAGCAGGTTCATCGAGAAACGAACACTGCCGGAAACCGTCATTTTTTGCTGCTTCGACGACCAAACGGCGGAACTATACCGGCAGGCCGTTGCTGCCCTGCGAAAAGGCTGAACTGTATGGACCAACCGATTGACCAGAATAGGCCGCGTCGAATCTCCGCTGGCCAGCTGGCGGCGAAACAAAATATTCGCTATCGCTCATCCCGCACAGTGCAATGGGGACAGGGCGGAAATGAAACTGGAATATTGCCAGAAGACGATTGCTTCGATACTTGCAAGTTTGCTCATATTCGCAACACATGGCGCCGGTTCGGCGGAATCGCTGGCGGGCAAGATGGGCGACAAGCGGTTTTCTCCGACCTTGTCGCTCGATCCGAAGGAAGCCTGCTACAAATCCTACCTCGCCTATATCGCGGCGAGCGGCCATTCGGCCTACGCCACGACGTTCTATTCGCGCGTCGTCGATCTCCATATTTTCTGCAGCGTGAAGCTGAACGCACCTTCGCAGAAGGCCGCCGAGGAGACTGCGTTGCGTGCCTGTCAGACCGGCTTCGCCAGGTGGAAGGTCAAGACCGCAAGCGGCGGCTGCACGATCGCTGCGTCGAAGTAAGCCGGCGGCCGGACTGGCGCCGCCCGAGGCAAACCCGGGAGGCTCCATGTTCGCCAAGATCCTGATCGCCAATCGCGGCGAGATCGCTTGCCGGGTCATCCGCACGGCGCGCAAGCTGGGCGTGCACACCGTTGCCGTCTACTCGGATGCCGATGCGAAATCCCTGCATGTCGAGTTGGCCGACGAAGCCGTGCCCATCGGCCCCTCGCCCGTCGGCGAAAGCTATCTGCGCGGCGACAAGATTGTCGCGGCAGCCTTGGCGACAGGCGCGCAAGCCATTCATCCCGGTTACGGCTTCCTGTCGGAAAACCCTGATTTCGTCGACCAGGTGGTGGCGGCGGGGTTGGTCTTCATCGGTCCGTCGGCGGCTTCGATCCGCGCCATGGGACTGAAGGATGCCGCCAAGCGACTGATGGAAAAGGCCGGCGTGCCAGTGGTGCCGGGCTACCATGGCGAGGCGCAGGAGATCGTGCTGCTGGCGTCCAAGGCGCGCGAGATCGGTTATCCCGTGCTGATCAAGGCACGCGCCGGCGGCGGCGGCAAGGGCATGCGCCGGGTCGAGCACCCCGATGAGTTTTCCGAGGCACTGTCCAGCGCGCGGCGCGAGGCGAAAGCCGCTTTCGGCGACGACCGCGTGCTGGTCGAGAAATATGTCGACAAACCGCGACACATCGAGGTGCAGGTGTTCGGCGACAATCTCGGTAACGCCGTGCACCTCTATGAGCGGGACTGCTCGGCGCAGCGGCGGCACCAGAAGGTGATCGAGGAAGCCCCCGCCCCCGGCATGACACCGGCACTGCGCAAGGCGATGACGGATGCGGCGGTGAAAGCCGCCAAGGCGATCAACTATTCCGGCGCCGGCACCATCGAGTTCATCGTCGACGCCTCGCAGGGCCTCAAGGCCGACCGCTTCTGGTTCATGGAAATGAACACCCGCCTGCAGGTCGAACACCCGGTCACCGAAATGGTGACCGGCACCGACCTGGTCGAGTGGCAGTTGCGGGTCGCCAGCGGCGAACAGCTGCCGAAGACGCAGAGCGAGATCACGCTTGCCGGTCATGCCTTCGAGGCGCGCATCTATGCCGAGGATGCAGCAAAGGGGTTCCTGCCGGCAACCGGCACGTTGCATCATCTGAAGTTTCCGGACGCAGCCCCCGAAGGCGCCACGATGCGCATCGAGACCGGCGTGCGGGCCGGCGATGCCATTTCACCCTATTACGACCCGATGATCGCCAAGCTGGTCGTCCACGCAAAGGACAGGCAGGCAGCACTGGACGCGCTCGGCGCGGCGCTGTCGCGAACCGAGATTGCCGGCTCGACCGTCAACACCGCCTTTCTTGCCGCCCTCGCCACCGACCCGGACTTTGCCGCAGGCGATGTCGACACGAGCCTGATCGCCAGGCATCAGGAGACATTGACGATCGTACCGCCGCCGAGCGGCGAAATCGTTGCGGCAGCCGCGCTTGCGGCCTCAGGTGCCGGAGCATCGCCGCCATCCGACGATCCGTGGTCGTCGCTTGCCGGCTATGCGCATTTCCACGGCGTGGCGCGGCGCACACGGCTGAAGTTCGGCGATGACGACATCGCGGCAAGGGTTTCGGTGCGGCCGGACGGGCGGTTCCAGGTGGCGTTGGACAAGCCTTTTGACGACACCAATTCACATGATTTTCGCGCCGCGCCACGCCTTGCCCGCTGGCCTGGCCACATCGCCGTGTTCGAAGGCGCCGTTGGCTATACCTTCGCCGTGCCGGACCCGCTGGGCCGGGCGGATGAGGCGGCAGCAGGCGCCGGCAGCCTGCGCGCACCGATGCCGGGACTGGTCAAGCTGGTGCGCGCGGCAAAAGGCGATGTTGTGATCAAGGGCCGGCCGCTGCTGATCCTCGAAGCGATGAAGATGGAGCATACCATTGCCGCCCCGCATGACGGGGTGATCGCCGAGATCGCCACCGAAGGAGCGCAGGTCACCGAGGGGACCGTGCTGGTGCGGTTCGTCGAGGACCAGAACCCTTCGGCCGCTGCCGCAAGCTGACAGCCGAAAGCGGACGACAAAGAAAAATGGCCGGGACGAACCCGGCCATTCCTTTACGCTATGTGGCCGCCAGGGCGACGATTACTGCGCGATCGGCGCGTACTTGCCGTCGTGCCACTGGTTGATGTCGTAGCTGGCATTCTTGAGGTCACCCTTTTCGTCGAAGGTGACGTTGCCGACAACGGTGCTGATCGGCGTGCCGTTCTTCAGCGCTTCGGCAACCTTGGCCGGATCGTCGCTGCCGGCGCGCTTGACGCCCTCGGCAAAGGCCTGGATCACCGCGTAGGAGAACAGCGTGAAGCCTTCCGGCACGAAGCCGCCCGCCTTGATCTTCTCGACGGCTGCCTTGGCTTCGGGCTTTGCCTGCGGATCCGACGGGAAGACGAACATGGTGCCCTCGCCGGCCGGGCCGGCGACCTGCCAGAATTCCGGTGAGGCGATGGAGTCCGGCATGATCAGCTGGTACTTCAGGTTCTGTTCCGCCGACTGACGCAGGATCAGGCCGGCTTCCGGATGGTAACCGCCGAAATAGACCACGTCGGCCTTCAAGTCCTTGAGCTTGGTGACGAGAGCCGAATAGTCCTTCTCGCCGGCATTGATGCCGTCATAATACACTTCCTTGAGGCCGCCGGTATTCATGGTTGCCCTGACGGCGTCAGCCACGCCCTGTCCGTAGGCGCTCTTGTCGTGCAGGATGACGACGTTCTTGCCGGCAAACTTCTTGGCGATCCACGGGCCGATGAAGGCCCCCTGCGCGTCGTCGCGCGTATAAAGGCGCATGATCGTCGGCCAGCCGGCCTTGGCCGCCGCGTCGGTCAGCACCGGGTTCGACGAGGCCGGGCTCATCATCAGGGCGCCGGCCTCGGCATAGACGGCGGAGGCCGGAATGCTCGAACCCGAGCAGGCGTGGCCGTCGATGAACTTGACGCCATCGGCGACGATGCGGTTGGCGACCGAAACGGCCTGCTTGGGATCGCACTGGTCGTCCTGGATGCTCAGCTTGATCTGGCGACCGTCGACACCGCCCGCCGCGTTGATTGCGTCAGCAGCGGCCTGTGCGCCCTGCTTGAACTGATCGCCGATGGTGGCGAGTTGTCCGGTCATCGGACCGACCACCGCAAAGGTGATGTCGTCGGCGAATGCAACCGGCGCACTCATCATCAGGCCAAAAACGGCCGCGCTCAAAATACTTATTTTTTTCATGGTAGAACTCCTCCACTCACGCGCGGCCGCCCGGCCGCGCTTCTTCCATAGAGGCGGGACAATTTCACCCTTCACCGGGCCTGTCTAGGCGCATCGGCGGCACTCGATTGGGCCTGCAAGACGTCTTCCACGCAAAAAAGCCACGCCAGCCTTGTTTCGGCTGGTCGTGGCTTTTTGCCCGTCAAGCGGTCCCCAAGCGCCCCCGCACCCCGAAATCCCGCTCACCTCCCCGCGTCGCGCGACTGAGCCTTTCCGGCCTGCCGCGTTCTTTTCTATCTCTTTGTTCGAGCCTGATCTCCGGACATACGGTTTCCGTTTGTCCGAGAAAATCGGATTCCGCTTTTCGGGATCATGCTCGAGGTCGTCGACCGTCTTGCGCGGCCTTCTGTTCCGCCGGGTCTGGCCGTCTGTGCGGTCTTGATCCCGGGGCTTCCCTGTCTTCGGTAGTCTATCCGCGATTGGCCGATCTCAGTGCATGGTCATCCATTCGCGGGCTTCGCGAAGCGCCTTGGCAATCTCGACCTTCGACATCGCCGCCGAAAGTTCCGAACGCAGTTCCGCGGCGCGGGCCGAGCCCTTGATCGCGGCGATGTTGAACCATTTGTGGGCGGCAACGACATCGGTCTCGCAATCGCGGCCGGTCGCATACATCATGCCCAGTTCGAAAAGAATGTCGGCCTGGGCTGTTGCCCCCATGGCGCCGAAGCCTGCTTCAAGCATTTCAAAACGTGCCATTTTCAAATCCCCTGTTCTGGCCCTGTCTGGCTCCCGAGAGCTGCCTTCGTTTGTCCTTGCGGGCTGCTCTTCCGATGCTTTCGAGAATGCCGTGGAGGCTTGAATCCGTCGTTAAATGGCGTGCTTAATTTGAGGAAAACAAAGCTAAAACAAGAGGTAAACGCGGAAATTCGTTAAGGATACAAAGCCAGCAATCGCGCTGGTTTTCGCCAAATTTGACGAAAATTTTCGTGGCGAGAATCAACACTCCGCTAACCACGGGAAACAAACACGATCCGCCGATGCCTTCCTTTTCTTGCCCGCGCGGCCCGCATTGGCGCCTTTTCAAAATCCCAAAGTCTTCCGCAGCGGCACCGCTTTTGTTTTGCCGGGAGCTGGACTAGCTTACGTTTGCGTAAGCGGCAGACCGGCGAGGCGGAGCATCCGGCCGGACATCCAAAGGGAGGAAGAGCATGTTTCGAAAAGTAAGCCTGGCCCTTGCGGCCACATTGATCATGGCTGGCGCGGCGTCGGCCGATCCGATCGAAGGCAACTGGAAGACGCAGGCCGGCGATACCGCGGCCATCGCTGGCGGCGGCGCATTTTCCATCACGCTCAAGTCCGGCAAATATGCCGGCAAGACCATTGGCTCGCTCGAGGCGGCAGGCGACAACAAATATGCCGGCAGCATCACCGATCCGGCAAACGACAAGACCTATTCGGGCAAGGCAACATTGTCGGGCACCTCGCTTAAGATGAGCGGCTGCGTGCTCGGCGGACTGATCTGCAAGAGCCAGACCTGGCACAAGCTCTGATCGATCGTATCCTTGCGACATGACAACGGGGCCCCAACGGGCCCCGTTTTCGTTTTATCGAGACATCCTGCGCCGGTGATGCTCGAGACCGGCCAGCACCCGTCCAAACCGACGCTGGCGCCGACAAAGCCCGTCAACCAATTTGAACCGCAGATGAACGCCGGCATCAGAGCCGGTTCAGTCGCGCTCGGGCATTCTCCTGCGTGTTGAAGGAGACACGACCCAATGCTTGCTCGCCGCTTCGCCATCGTCTGCCTGCTGATGAGCCTGTTTGGAATGTTCTTCGCCATCCTCGTCGCCGAAGCGGGCCGTCCAGCCCGCGCCTGGGACGAGGCCAGTTCCAGAACCTGCCGCCTCGCCTGCCCCACCCATCTTCGCAACTGAACAAAGAAACCAAGACCTCGAAAAGAAAAGCAGAACACCATGAACCGCATCGCCGCCAACACTCTCAAGACCCTTCGGCTTCTGCCGCGGGCGGCGCTTATCCTGATGGTTCTCGCCGCTCCGGTGCTGGCCGTGCCGATGATGCGCGCCGATGCCGGTTCGACGATCGAAGCGCCAGCTTTGAAGAAGTCCGGCGTCGGCTTCGTGCTCCTGGTCAGCCTGCAGCGCGGTTAAAGAAAAAAGACGCTTTGGCTGCCTTCGATCGCGACACCCCTCCCAAGTGCCGATCCAAGTCTCTATATTGAGCCATGGAAAAGCGAATCTATCCACAACCCATCGAATCGGTCGTCATGCCGGAGCCTTTTGGCCGGCAAAGCTTTGATCGCGCCGAAAAGGCCGTCGCGGCACTGCAGGCGCTGTACGACCGCAACACCAGGTTCCTGCGCGACTCCTTTGCGGCGCTGGCGGCAGCGGGCGGCGACAACGGCAAGCGCTACCGCGCCTTCTACCCGGAGATCGGCGTCACCACCAATTCGTTCACCCAGATCGACTCGCGCCAGGCCTATGGCCATATGCCGACGCCCGGGCATTTTTCGACCACGATCACCCAACCGGGCCTGTTCGAGAGCTACCTGATCGAGCAGTTGCGCCTGATCATGCGCAATCATGGTGTCGCGGTCACCGTTTCGGAATCGACCACGCCCATCCCGCTGCATTTCGCCTTTCTCGAAGGCACCCATGTCGACGGCACAACGGCCGAGCGCATCAAGCGGCCGATCCGCGACCTGTTCGACGTCCCGGACCTCGACGGCACCGACGACCAGATCGCCAACGGCACTTTCGAAGTGGCCTTCGGCGAACCGCGGCCATTGGCGCCCTTCACGGCACAGCGCATCGACTATTCGCTGCACCGCCTGTCGCACTATACGGCGACCACGCCGCAGCATTTTCAGAACTTTGTGCTGTTCACCAATTATCAGTTCTACATCGACGAGTTCGTCGCCCGCGCCCGCGACCTGATGGCCAATGGCGGCGACGGCTATACCGAGTTCGTCGAGCCGGGCAATGTCATCACCAAGGTTGGGCAAAGCGCGCCCAGCGAAGGGGCCGCACCGCCGCGCCTGCCACAGATGCCGGCCTATCATCTGAAGAAGCCGAACCATGGCGGCATCACCATGGTCAACATCGGCGTCGGGCCTTCCAACGCCAAGACGATCACCGACCATATCGCGGTGCTGAGGCCACATGCCTGGGTCATGCTTGGCCATTGCGCCGGGCTGCGCAACACCCAGGCGCTCGGCGACTATGTGCTGGCGCATGCCTATGTGCGCGAGGATCACGTCCTCGACGACGATCTTCCTGTCTGGGTGCCGATCCCGCCGCTGGCCGAGATCCAGGTGGCGCTGCAGGAAGCTGTCGCAGAGGTTACCGGCCTGTCCGGCTATGACCTCAAGCGCATCATGCGCACCGGCACCGTTGCCACCATCGACAACCGCAACTGGGAACTGCGCGACCAGCGCGGACCGGTGCAGCGACTGTCGCAGTCGCGCGCCATCGCGCTCGACATGGAATCGGCGACGATCGCGGCCAACGGCTTCCGCTTCCGCGTGCCCTACGGCACGCTGCTGTGCGTTTCGGACAAACCACTCCATGGTGAGTTGAAGCTGCCCGGCATGGCGACCGAGTTCTACAAGCGCCAGGTGGCGCAGCACCTGACCATCGGCATCAGGGCGATGGAGAAGCTCGCGGAAATGCCGATGGAGCGGCTGCATTCACGCAAGCTGAGAAGTTTTTCGGAGACGGCGTTCCAATAGGCTGATCACGCTTCGCACGGGCATTTCTTCATCTTGATTGGGCCGCATTTTTGCAGATAACCGTGCCAGCAGCATTTCTGGCAACCCATGCAGACCTGACCCGATGAGACGCAGTCGAGACATGGCAGCTTCACTGGCATTCATCGCGATGATGATGTTCTCGGTTGCGCTGGTCGCCGGGTTCTTCGGAACGCTGCATCCGGCCTTCGATTCCTTCTCGCATTTCCGCGTTCATCTTGCCGTGCTGATGGCGCTTTGCGCGCTGCCGCTGCTGGCCACGCCATTTCGCCTGCAAGCGGCCGCGGCGCTGCTTTTTGCCCTGGCGGCCTTTGCCACCACCTCCAGCGCGCTGCCATTTTCGCGTTTGTGGCCGGTCCAGGCGGCTTATGAAGCCAAGAACGAAGACCACGCGGTTTACAAGCTGCTGCAGATGAACCTGCGCTACGACAATCCGACGCCGAAGAAGGTGCTGTCGCTGATTGGCCGGACCAATCCCGACGTGATCACCCTCGACGAGGTGTCGGCGATGTGGACGACCGAGCTTGGCTACATCACCAGCGCGTACCCATACCGGATCCTTTGTCCCTACCCGAACGGCATATTCGGCGTCGCACTGCTGTCGCGGCGGCCCTTTGCCGCCGGCACCGAGCCGCGTTGCGAGCGGCGCGGCGCCATGGCTATGGCGACCGTCGACTTCGGCGGTATTGACGCCGATGTCGCGGCGATCCATCTCAGCTGGCCATGGCCACGCGAGCAGCACTGGCAGATCGGTGAGCTTGCGGAATCGCTCTCCTCGCTAGGCGAGACGGCCATCATGGCGGGCGACTGCAACGCCGTGCCGTGGAGTGCCGCCGTGCGCCGCGTCGCCGCGCTCGGCGGGCTGACCGTTATGCCATCCGCGGGACCGACCTGGATCTACATCAAGTTGCCGGATTTCCTGCGGCGCTTCGCCGGCCTGCCGATCGATCAGGTTTTCAGCAAGGGCGGGGTGACCATTCATTCCGCGACACGGCTGGAAGAAACCGGCTCGGACCACCTGCCGGTGCTGGTTGAGTTCTCGCTCAGGCTCAACGAGCAAAAGCCGACGGACGAACACGAGACCGCGACCGCGTCGCTGACATCGGCCAAGCCACGAATCTGAGCCTGCGGCATCTATCGTACGGGCACCGGCTCCATCCGGAACCGCGAATGAGGCTCTATGATTTCGCCAAGGCGTCAACCAGATATTCTACGTGACCGCCTTCCCGGTGCTCACGCGCGTCGAAGGCGTTCTGCCTGGCCTCGTATTCGTCAAAGATAGCGTCGATCCGCCGGCGCGCCTCGCGCCGTGTCCTGGAACACTGCGCGTCATTGGGGACAGTCAGGCCCGTAAGCGACTTCTCGGTCGCCTTCATCATCTGCCTGGCAATGTCGCCATGGGTCTCCTCATGCGTACGAACGCCGGCGAAGAACCGCGCCCAGCGCCTGCTGAGTGCCGGCGGCAGGGTGGACGCGACATGGGGATAGGTGAAATTCAGGTTGAGCGTTCCGTTGACCTGCCCGATGCGGCAGGTGCCCTTGACCTCAACAAGGTCGAAGTTCCAAGCCTTTGTATAGCTGGTCTGTGCGATGGTGCGAGCCATGAAGCCATGCCTCGGCCCGTTGCGGTCCATGGACTCGATCAGAGCCTCTCCGGTCTTGCCGGAGATGTCGTATGTCTGCGTCTTGACCAGGATTTTCACATCAGCCGATGCGGCCGTCGCGGAGCCGAACAAGGCGCCGATGATCGCCAGACCTGAAAGAGTGAGCAAGCGCATATCCGGCTCCTTTCAACGACGACGAGCGGACCGGCGGCAGAGTGCCGCCGGCGCGGGGCACTTCACATGCCTTGGTAGACCGGTCCCTCGCCGCCTTGCGGCGGTATCCAGTTGATGTTCTGGTTCGGGTCCTTGATGTCGCAGGTTTTGCAGTGGACGCAGTTCTGCGCGTTGATGACGAAGCGCACGTCCTTGGCCGCCGGATCGGCGGCGGCGTTGCCGTCCTTGTCGACCCACTCATAGACGCCGGCCGGACAATAGCGTGTCGAGGGCCCGGCAAAGACATCGTGTTCGGAGCGCTGCTGCAGGGCCATGTCGGCGACAAGCAGGTGCACCGGTTCGTTTTCCTCATGGTTGGTGTTGGACAGGAACACCGAGGACAGGCGGTCGAAAGTCAGCACACCATCGGGCTTCGGATAGGCGATCTTCCGGTGCTGGGCGGCCGGCTCCAGCGTCGCATAATCGGCCTTGCCATGCTTGAGCGTGCCGAAGGGCGAGACGCCGAACAGCGTGTTCAGCCACATGTCGAGGCCGCCGAGACCGACGCCTACGATGGTGCCGAAGCGCGACCATAGCGGCTTGACGTTGCGCACCTTCTTCAGGTCCTTGCCGATGTCGGTTGCCCGCCAGGCTGCCTCGTAGGAGGAAAGCTCGTCATTGGCGCGGCCGGCGCCGATCGCCTCGGCGACATGTTCGGCCGCCAGCATGCCGGACAGCACGGCATTGTGCGAGCCCTTGATGCGCGGCACGTTGACGAAGCCCGCAGCGCAGCCCATCAGCGCGCCACCGGGGAAGGACAGTTTCGGCACCGATTGCCAGCCGCCCTCGGTGATGGCGCGCGCGCCATAGCCCAGGCGCTTGGCGCCATCGAAGGTGCCCCGGATTGCCGGATGGGTCTTGAAGCGCTGGAATTCCTCGAACGGTGACAGCCAGGGGTTCTTGTAATTGAGGTGGAGGACGAAGCCGACCGCCACCTGGTTGTCCTCGATATGGTAGAGGAAGGAGCCGCCGCCGGTCTTCATGTCGAGCGGCCAGCCGAAGGAATGCTGCACCAGGCCCGGCTTGTGGTTCTCCGGCTTGACCTGCCAGAGCTCCTTGAGGCCGATGCCGTACTTGCCGGGCTCGCGGCCATCGGACAGCTTGTACTTGGCGATCAACTGCTTGGCGAGCGAACCGCGCGCACCCTCGCCGATCAGCACGTATTTGCCCATCAGCGCCATGCCCGGTGCAAAGCCGGAGCCGTGCGTGCCGTCCTTCTCGACCCCCATGTCGCCGGTGACGACGCCGGTGACGGCGCCTTCCTCATTGTAGAGCAGGCCGGCGGCGGCAAAGCCCGGATAGATCTCGACGCCCAGCGCCTCGGCCTTGGTCGCCAGCCAGCGGCAGACATTGCCGAGCGAGACGATGTAGTTGCCGTGATTGTTCATCAGCGGCGGCATCAGGAAGTTGGGCAGACGGAACGAACCGGCAGGACCGAGCACGAGGAAATGGTCCGCCGTGACCGGCGTCTTGAAAGGATGGCCTTCCTCCTGGCGCCAGCCCGGCAGCAGCCGGTCGATGCCAATCGGATCGACGACGGCACCGGAGAGGATATGGGCGCCGACCTCGCCGCCCTTTTCCAGAACGACAACCGAGAGCTCGGGATTGACCTGCTTCAGGCGGATGGCGGCGGCAAGGCCGGCCGGGCCGGCGCCGACGACAACCACGTCGAATTCCATGCTTTCGCGTTCGATGTCGCTCATCTACCCCTCCGCACTGGCTTATCCCATTCGGGTATCTTGCTGGCTCCTGCGCTGCATAGCGCATCAATTGGCGACAGGAAACCGGCGCATACGTGACAATGCCGTTTTGGCCAAAAAGTCGCGCATAGCGAGGCTGGATGGGGTGTTTTCGTCTGACATGGCACGCGAGCTTACGTTTTTAATTGTTCGGCGGCTTGCTTATCGGCCATACTTCACGCCATGCGCATTCCTGGGCCAGCCGGCTTTTCATCGACGCGCTTTCCATCGACGCCCGGCCGGGCCTGCCGGGCGCTCCTTTTGGCCCTTCCGATGCTGGCACCGGGTCATACCGCCGCGGACGAGGTGAAAGTCTGGGCCGCGGGCGCATACTCCTTCTCCGACGAGCTCGGCGGCTTCCATATCACCGGCGCCTCGGGGACCGGAACGAAGGACGACCCGCTGGTCATCACCGAAGAGCTGAATTCATCAACGCCGGTGACGCTGACCATCCGCACGACAAAGCCGATCCAGGCCTTCGGCGCGGCCGGCGAATTCGCCAACGGCATCATGTATATGCGCATCGACGTGCTCAACAACAGCGGCCAGGCCTGGGTTGAATTCCAGTTCGAGCTGCAGGAGATCCTGAACCAGCCGAGCGTGTTCGGCGACGGGCTTTCGTTCGACCAGCGCAACAAGTCGCCCGACAACATCCGGTCGAGCAATTTCGCCGATTTCGACCGCGATTTCGAACCCTATGACCGCCTGCTGTTCAAGAACGGCAAGGTCGACCCGATGAAAACAGTCAGGTTCGAATTCCTGATGACCGACTATACGCCGCGCTGGACCTTCTATCTGGTGCAGGATCCGCGCATCCCGACGGGCTGAAATATGCCGATATTCAGGCGATCCCGGCCTGCAAACGGCGGTGCCCTGCGCTTCCGGTGCTCACGTACTCTACGTACGCTCCGCTCCGGTTCTCGGACACCACCATTTTCCGCACGGCCTCCCCTGAATCTCAACATATTTCGACGCGGAGCCCAACGCCGCCCAGCCTTGCAAATTGCCGTCATGCGGACGAATGTGCCGGCATGATTGCCGCTTCCCCAAACAACAGACCGGACCTTGCCGACCTACTGGCCTTTTACGCCAGCGCGGGCGTTGACGAAGCGCTTGAAGACCAGCCTGTGAACCGGTTCGCCGAGGCGCCCAAATCGGTGGAGCGGGCGGTGGCGCCGTCCGCCGACGCCGTTGCGCTACCTCGCTCGACCAGCGTGTCCCGCCCCGAGCCCGGCGACAGGGCAAATGTGCCGCCTATTGCGCGCGCACCGTCCGCAACCGCCGCGGTTCCCGACGAGGCGCAGGCGGCACTGGCGCGCCAATTGGCGACGATGGCAACGACCCTGGACGAGCTTCGCCAGCACATGGCGGCCTTCGACGGCTGCAATCTCAAAACCACAGCCAAGAACCTGGTGTTTGCCGACGGCAACCCGGAGGCCGCGGTGATGCTGGTCGGCGAAGCGCCCGGCCGCGACGAGGACATCGAGGGCCTGCCCTTCGTCGGCCGCTCCGGCCGGCTGCTCGACCGCATGCTGGCGGCGATCGGGCTCGACCGCACATCGGTCTACATCGCCAATGTCATTCCGTGGCGGCCGCCGGGCAATCGCACGCCCACGCCGCACGAGACCGAGATCTGCCGGCCGTTCATCGAGCGGCAGATCGAGCTGGTCAATCCCAAGGTGCTGATCAATCTCGGCGGCCCCTCGGCCAAGACCTTGCTCAACACCTCGGAAGGCATCTTGCGGCTGCGCGGCAACTGGCGCGTCCACACGACGGCATCCGGCATCGCCATTCCCGCCATGCCGACGCTGCATCCGGCCTATCTGTTGCGGACGCCTGCACACAAGAAGCTGGCGTGGCGGGATTTTCTCGAAGTGAAGGCGAAGTTGCGGGCGATTGGGTGAACGGGCAGCAGCCCTTCCCTTCTCCCCTCGTGGGCCCACAAGGGGAGAAGGACAGGGCCATAACCTCCCAGGTAATTGAAATGCGCCCGCTGGCAGCCTAACCATGCTCCCATGACGACATCCCAAAATGCCGCCGGCAGTCTCATTCGCGAATGGCGCACCCGCCGGCGCATGTCGCAGCTCGACCTCGCCATGGAAGCCGAAATCTCGCAGCGGCATCTGAGCTTTGTCGAGAGCGGCCGAGCCGCGCCGTCGCGCGACATGGTGCTGCATCTGGCCGAGCAATTGTCGATCCCGCTCCGGCAGCGCAACCGGCTGCTGCTGGCGGCAGGCTTTGCCCCGAGCTTCGGCGAGCGGTCGCTCAGCGACGCGACGCTGGCGCCGGCGATGGCGGCGGTGGAGATCGTGCTCAAGGGGCATGAGCCGTTCCCGGCGCTGGCCGTCGACCGGCACTGGAACCTGGTTTCAGCCAACGCCGCTATCGCGCCATTTCTTGCCGACGTCACGGACCCTTCGCTGCTGACGCCGCCGGTCAACGTGCTTCGCCTGAGCCTGCACCCGGGCGGCATCGCGCCGCGCATCGTCAATCTCTCGGAGTGGCGGACGCATCTGCTTGAGCGTCTCAAACACCAGAATGATGCGAGCGGCGACCCGGTTCTGATCGACCTGGAGCGCGAACTGCGGACTTATCCGTCCGGGTTAAAGGGCAGCAAGCCAACGCCGGTCGAGCCGAATGCCATCGTGCATCCGCTCAGGCTGGCGCATGGCGATCAGGTGCTGTCGTTCATCAGCACCATCACCGTGTTCGGCACACCGCTCGACGTAACGCTGTCGGAGCTGGCGATCGAATCGTTTTTCCCGGCCGACGAGCAGACGCGGGCGGTGCTGGTGCGGCTGGCGAAAGAGCTGGCCGAACGATCGTAATCACCCCTGCGGCGGCGCCGCCTTTCTTGTGCGGGTGCGCTCCAGGCCGAGTTGGCGCTCGCGCCAGATGATGAAGATGCCTGCGGCAACGACGATCAGGCCGCCGACAAGCATGTTGAGCGTGGCGACGTCGCCAAAGACGAGATAACCGACGACGACGCCAAGGATCATCGAGGTGTATTCGAAGGGCGCCACGACCGAGGCTTCGGCATGGCGATAGGCCGACGTCATCAGGATCTGGCCGAGGCCGCCGCAGAAACCGGCGGCAACCAGAAGAGCCGCCTGGCGCGGCGTCAGCGCCTGCCAGCCGAACGGCTGCGACAGCAGCGCCATGACGCTCGCCGTCACCGAAAACCACAGCACGATGGTCGCGGTGCGCTCGCTCTGCACGAGGTTGCGCACCAGCAGCATGGCGACGGCCGAGATCGCAGCCGCGACAAGAGCGGCGATGACGCCAAGCACTTCCTGGTCGCCGAGCGCCTCGTCGGAATTGAGCAGCGTCAGTTCCGGCCAGGAGATGATCAGCACGCCGACCAGGCCGACCGCGACCGCGCTCCAGCGATAGACCCGAATGGCTTCGCCGAGGAAGATCGAACTGAACACCACCACCAGCAGCGGCTGCGCGTAGTTCAGCGTGATCGCCTCCGGCAGCGGCAGCCGCGTCAGCGCGAAAAAGCCGAGCCCCATGGCGCAGACGCCGACGACGCCGCGCGCGATGTGATTGAGCGGGCGCTTGGTGGTGAATGCGGTGCCGAGTTTTCCCTTGAAAGCCAGAAAGGCAACAATCGGAAAAATGGCGAAGAAAGATCGGAAGAAGACGATCTGGCCCGCTGGAACGGTGCCCGCCGCCTTGATGCAGGTCGACATGCCGACGAAGACCGCCACCGATACGATCTTGAGCGTGATGCCGGTGAGCGTGTTGTGCCCGCCGGCATGGTCGTCGGCGTCGACGGCTGGTTTTGCTGTCACGCTGCAGCCGCTTCCCGGATCGTTGCCCAGATGCGCGCCGGTGTTGCCGGCATGTCGATGTGTTTGACACCGTAGGCGCGCCAGAGTGCATCGGTCACCGCGTTGAGTGCTGCCGGTGTCGAGCCGATGGTGCCGGCTTCGCCTGCCCCCTTGATGCCGAGCGCATTGGTGGTCGAAGGCACGTTGCGGGTCTCGAAATGGAAGAACGGGAAATTGTCGGCGCGCGGCATGGCGTAGTCCATGAAGCTTGCCGTAAGCAGTTGCCCATCCTCGCCATAGATCGTCTCCTCGGTCAGCGCCTGGCCAATGCCTTGCACCACGCCGCCATGCACCTGTCCGGCGAGCAGGAGCGGATTCACGGTGACGCCGAAATCGTCGACGATGGTGTAGCGGACGATGTCGGTCGCGCCGGTATCGGGGTCGATCTCGACCTCGCAGATATGGGTGCCGTTGGGATAGGTGCATTCGTCCTGGACGAACTCGCCAAACCCCTTGAGATCGTCCGGGGTTTTGGCGGCTTTGGCGATGCTCGAAAAATCGATGGTCCGGTCGGTGCCGACGATGCGGGCAACGCCATCAGACAGCTCGATGTCGCCGGCCGAGGCCTCCAGTTCATCGGCGGCGATGCGCTTGATCTTGTTGGCCAGGTCCTCGCCGGCGCGTGACGCGGAAACGCCGCCGAGCGGAATGGAGCGCGAGCCGCCGGTGCCGCCGCCGGCCTTCAATTCGTCGGTGTCGCCCTGGCGGACATGGATCTTGTCGATGTCGAGATTGAGCTTTTCCGACAGGAATTGCGCGTAAGCGGTGGCGTGCCCCTGTCCGTTGGTCTGGGTGCCGATCTTCAGCGTCACCGTGCCGTCGCCGTTGAGTTCGACGAAGGCCGGCTCCGAACCCGGGAAAGCGCAGGCCTCGATATAGGTCGCCATGCCGAGACCGCGGATCTTTCCGCCTGCTTTCGACTGTTCGAGCCGCCGCGGAAACGCCTTCCATTCCGCTTGTTCGATGGCGCGGTTCATGTGGCCTTCGAACTCGCCAGTGTCGTAGAGGCGGCCGGTCTGCGTGCGGTAGGGAAACTGCTCGGGCCGGATGAAATTGCGGCGGCGGATCTCTTCGACGGGTAGGTCGAGATCGTGGGCGCAGGCGTCGACCAGCTTCTCCAGCAGGAATGCCGCTTCCGGCCGGCCGGCGCCGCGATAGGCATCGACCGGGCAGGTGTTGGTGTAGAGGCCG
Organism: Mesorhizobium calcicola; assembly: GCF_042682105.1. NCBI lineage: Bacteria > Pseudomonadati > Pseudomonadota > Alphaproteobacteria > Hyphomicrobiales > Phyllobacteriaceae > Mesorhizobium > Mesorhizobium calcicola. The sequence goes on along the minus strand of NZ_JBHUGY010000064.1, from coordinate 18,343 downwards.
GTGACCGAGACGTCGAGCGCCTGGATATCGTAGACGCCGGTCGACATCGTAACGCCGATATAGGGAATGAACGGACCGTATTGCGAGACATAGGCGCCCATATTGGCGAGCAGGTCCACCTTCATGCCCAGGAAGCGGCCATCCTTGTCCAGCGCCATCTCGGCAGCCACGACATTGTCGCGGCCTTGCGCGTCGGTCAAAAAATGTTCGGTGCGGTCGCCCGCCCATTTCACCGGACGGCCAAGCCGCTTTGCCGCTTCGAGCACCAGCGGATATTCGCGGTAGACGAAGCTCTTCGGTCCGAAACCACCACCGACATCCGGCGTGATGACGCGCAGTTGGTGCTTCTTGATCTTGAACAGGCCGGCCAGGATGTACTGCATGGAATGCACGCCCTGAGACCCCGTGGTCAGCACGAAGCGGTTCTCCCGCACGTTCCACTCGCCGATCGCCGAGCGCGGCTCCATGTAGTTGCAGACCAGCCGGTTGTTGACGAATTCGATGCGGGTGACATGGGCGGCGCTGGCGAACGCCGCGTCCGTCTTTTTCTTATCGCCCATATGGTAGTTGAAAGCCCGGTTGGAGCCGAGTTCCGGCCACACCAGCGGCGTGCCTTCGGCAAGCGCCGTCGCGGTTCCGGACGCCGCATCTTCGCTGTCATAGTCGACGTCGATCAGTTCGGCGGCATCCTGCGCCAAAGCGCGGCTGTCGGCGACGACGAAGGCAACGGCGTCGCCGACATAGTTGACGCGGTCACGGCACAGGATCGGAATGTCGCGGGTCGGCGCCCTGGTGCCGTCCGGCTGTTCCTGCATGACGCCGGATTTGAGATCGCCGAGATGGGCAAGGTCCTTGCCGGTCAACACCAGATGCACACCGGACGCAGCCTTCGCCGCCTCGGTCGAACCGATGGTGAAACTGGCCTTGGCGACCGGCGAGCGCAGGACATAGCCATGCAGGACGCCAGCCGGCTGGATGTCGTCGGTATAGCGGCCCTGTCCCTGGATGAAGGCGGCATCCTCGCGCCGCAGCACGGATGCGCCCATGCCGAATTTCGGTGTGACGACGGTCATGGATGCCTCGTGATGATGACTGGAGGGGAACGCCTGAAATAGGCATTGCCTCAGTTTTGTCGAGGGGCGGTTTCGTGTAAAGAGCGCGGACTTCAAATTTCTTGGACCAGCGGAGACAATCCGCCGCCAACGCAATCGACAGGAAAACCCACGGAATGCGCACGGACACCGGCCAGGTCTTCAAGCTCGAGGACTACCGCCCCAACGACTACCTCATTCCGCAAACCAGCCTCACCTTCCGTCTTTCGCCAGACGCAACGCGTGTCACCGCCGTGCTCACGGTCGAGCGCCGTGATGGCGTATCCGCGTCGGCTCCGCTGGTGCTTGACGGCGACGGGCTGACGCTCAAGCGCATCGAGATCGGCGGCAAGAAAGCGAAACCGGCCGATATTGTGGTGACATCAGACCAGTTGACCATCCTCAAGCCGCCGGCCACACGTCGCTTCCAGTTGCTCATCGAGACCGAGCTGGCGCCGGCGGGCAATGAAGCCCTGATGGGCCTCTACCGTTCCAGCAACGTCTACTGCACGCAGTGCGAGGCCGAGGGCTTTCGCCGCGTCACCTATTTCCTCGATCGGCCCGATATCCTTTCGGTGTACACGGTGCGGATCGAGGCATTGCGTGACGACGCGCCGCTGCTTCTGTCCAACGGCAACCCGGTCGACAAGGGCGATCTCGGCGATGGCTGGCACTATGCCGTGTGGCACGACCCCTTCCCCAAGCCGTCCTATCTCTTCGCGCTGGTGGCCGGCAATCTCGGCCGGATCGCCGACAGTTTCGTCACCCTGTCCGGCCGCACGGTCGAGCTCGGCATCTATGTCGAGCCCGGCAAGGAGACGCTGGCCGGCTACGCGATGGACGCCCTGAAGCGGTCGATGAAATGGGACGAGGAGGCGTTCGGCCGCGAATACGACCTCGACGTCTTCAACATCGTCGCCGTGTCCGACTTCAACATGGGCGCGATGGAGAACAAGGGCCTCAACATCTTCAACGACAAATATGTGCTGGCCGATCAGGAGACCGCGACGGATGCCGATTTCGCCAATATCGAGGCGATCATCGCGCATGAATATTTCCACAATTGGACAGGCAACAGAATCACCTGCCGCGACTGGTTCCAGCTCTGCCTGAAGGAAGGCCTGACGGTCTTCCGCGACCATGAATTCTCCGCCGACCAGCGCTCGCGCGCGGTCAAGCGCATCGCTGAAGTGCGCACGCTGCGCGCCCACCAGTTTCCCGAGGACCAGGGCCCGCTGGCGCATCCGGTACGGCCGCGCCGCTACCGCGAGATCAACAATTTCTACACGGCGACGGTCTACGAAAAGGGCTCCGAAGTGGTGGCGCATGATCCGCACCATTCTCGGGCTTGCTGCGTTTCGCGCCGGCATGGACCTCTATTTCGAGCGACACGACGGCGACGCGGCGACGATCGAGGATTTCATCAAGGTGTTCGAGGATGCGTCCGGCCGCGATCTGTCGCAGTTCGCGCTCTGGTACCACCAGGCGGGCACACCCAACCTGACCATCAGTTCGACGCACAATCCGGCTTCGCAGGAATTCACGCTCGAAATTGAGCAGTCGGTGCCGCCGACGCCCTCCGAAAGCCGCAAGCGGCTGATGCACATCCCGCTCGCCTTCGGCCTGATCGGCGCTGGCGGCAAGCCGGTCGATTATAGCGGCGTCGAGGGCGCCAGCGTCGAGGGCGGCGTCCATCCATGTCCGCAAGCGCCGCCACATGGTGCGCTTCTCCGGTGTTGCCGAACGCCCGGCGGTGTCGCTCAACCGCGGCTTTTCGGCGCCGGTGACGCTTTCGGTCGAGCAGAAAGCCGACGACCAGTTCTTCCTCGCCCGCCACGACAGCGACGCCTTCTCGCGCTGGCAGGCCTTCAACACGCTCTTGACCGATGCGCTGATCGCGGCCTTCCGCGAGATCCTCGGCGGCAAGCAGCCGGTTTTCGCATCGAGGCTGACCGAACTCGCCGGCGGCATCGCCGGGTGACGAGACGCTGGAGCCGGCCTACCGGGCGCTGGCGCTGGCGCTGCCTGGCGAAGCCGACATTGCCCGCGACATCGGGCGGGAACATCGACCCCGAGGCCATCTACGCTGCCCGCGAGGCGCTTGCGCTGGCAATCGGCGCCGCCAACCGGAACAGTTTTGCCGACCTCTACGGCGGCCTCGCCGACAAGGCCGCGTTCAGCCCGGATGCGGCGAGCGCCGGACGACGCGCCTTGCGCAACACCCTGCTGGACTATCTCTCGCTGCAGCCCGGCGGAGCGGCACTTGCCGTCAGGCATTTCCCAGTCGGCGACCAACATGACCGACCGCGCGGCGGCACTTACCGTGCTTGCCCATCGCCACCACGGTTCGCCCGAAGCCGTCCAGGCGCTGGCGGCTTTCGAGACGACTTATGGCTCCGACCCGCTGGTCATGGACAAATGGTTTCCAGATCCAGGCCAGTGTGCCCGGGCCGCGGACCGTTGATACGGTGCGCGCCCTGACCGGCCATCCAGCCTTCTCGATGGGCAATCCCAACCGGGTGCGGTCGTTGATCGGCACATTCTCCAGCGCCAACCAGACCGGCTTCCACCGTGCCGACGGCGAGGGATACCGGCTCTTCTCGCAGACGGTGCTGGAGGTCGAAAAGCGCAACCCGCAAGTGGCGGCAAGGCTGGCGACGGCACTACGCTCATGGCGCTCGCTCGAACCTGGCCGGCAGGCCAAGGCCAGGGAAGCGCTGCTTTCGATCGCCAATACCGAAAACCTGTCGGCGGATCTGAGGGACATTGTCGAGCGCACGCTGGCGTGAGCGTGCACTTTTGTCCGGGAACGGCCGTTTCGGCATTATTTTAGTCGATTTTTATCTTTTTTCGCTCGCCCCACTGGACAAGGCGAAAAGGTCACCTTTGATTTTTTCGTTTTACTGGTAACGGATTTTTCGGTACCGGTGCGGGGGCGGTTTTTTCCGGAAAAAGATCAAAGCGGCATAGGGGGCAACCAATTCGGGAAGTTTGCTAATAGGTTTGCCATTTATGCGGCGGGGCGGGGTGGAAGGCCGGACGCGTGGGGGGCGCTGGCCGGTGAGGGGACGGGCTTTTTTGCGGGCAGTCGGCGAGAAGATAGAACGGGGGGGGGGGGGGGACGCCGAAGCGGGACGGCCTTTTGGGCCCGGGGGGAATTCGCGCGGGGGGCTCATATCCGGGCCGAAAAACCGGCCTTTTTAACGGCGGGGCTGTCTTGGCCAGCCGAAAAGCAAGGCCCGCTGCTGCAGCCCCGATCGATGAACCGGGCCTCCATCATCACCAAACATTTTCAATGAGCGTGTCAATCGCGGGTCCCCGACGCTTCCCGCGCTTTTTTGGGCGGGGGCCGCTAAGGGAGTCCCTGTCCGCTTGGGACGAAACGAAGGGCGCGGGGGGGTACCCCCCCCCCGATGGGGGTTCCGAGCGCAAACGCACAAGGGCCGATCTTTTGGACCCGCTGGCCGGCGGGGATTCCGGCGGGGAAACCACATTACCAACGGGTTGGGTTCATGCGAATTTTTTTTTCCCTATCTCTCCCTTTTTCATCCCTTCCTCCCCGTTTGTTCTCTCCCCACTCACTCCAACCCCGTTCTCCTGAGCGTTTTTGGTGTTTGTTGAGACGAACAGGGGGAAGATCGCATGGTGGGGACCACGTGTTTTGGTTTTTCCCGACCGGCCAAGGCGTCAGTGGGACATTTTCGGCCATGGGCGTTGCGCTCGACATCGTCGCGCTCGTTCGTCAGCGACAGGACCCGCAGCGCCGCGATGACGATCAGGAAGGTGATGATGAGGGCCGGTATCGATCGGCGCAGCAGCGGCTCGGCGGCCAGGAGCCGCCGGTAGGCCGGTTCGGCGATGAGCCGCGCATTCCCGGCAAGGCCGTCGCTTCGCGTCTCGCGATGCGCAAAAGCCGTCCCTCCGGGCGCGCCCCACGCGTCCGCCTTCGCCATAAATGGCACTCCCCGAATTTGCCTATGCTGCTTGATCCGGAAAACGCCGCACATCCGAATCGTCAGTAAAGAATCAAAGGTGATTCGCCTTGTCCAGTGGGCGAGCGAAAAAAGATTAAAAATCGACTAAAATAATGCCGAAACGGCCGTTCCCGGACAAAAGTGCACGCTCACGCCAGCGTGCGCTCGACAATGTCCCTCAGATCCGCCGACAGGTTTTCGGTATTGGCGATCGAAAGCAGCGCTTCCCTGGCCTTGGCCTGCCGGCCAGGTTCGAGCGAGCGCCATGAGCGTAGTGCCGTCGCCAGCCTTGCCGCCACTTGCGGGTTGCGCTTTTCGACCTCCAGCACCGTCTGCGAGAAGAGCCGGTATCCCTCGCCGTCGGCACGGTGGAAGCCGGTCTGGTTGGCGCTGGAGAATGTGCCGATCAACGACCGCACCCGGTTGGGATTGCCCATCGAGAAGGCTGGATGGCCGGTCAGGGCGCGCACCGTATCAACGGTCCGCGGCCCGGGCACACTGGCCTGGATCTGGAACCATTTGTCCATGACCAGCGGGTCGGAGCCATAAGTCGTCTCGAAAGCCGCCAGCGCCTGGACGGCTTCGGGCGAACCGTGGTGGCGATGGGCAAGCACGGTAAGTGCCGCCGCGCGGTCGGTCATGTTGGTCGCCGACTGGAAATGCCTGACGGCAAGTGCCGCTCCGCCGGGCTGCAGCGAGAGATAGTCCAGCAGGGTGTTGCGCAAGGCGCGTCGTCCGGCGCTCGCCGCATCCGGGCTGAACGCGGCCTTGTCGGCGAGGCCGCCGTAGAGGTCGGCAAAACTGTTCCGGTTGGCGGCGCCGATTGCCAGCGCAAGCGCCTCGCGGGCAGCGTAGATGGCCTCGGGGTCGATGTTCCCGCCGATGTCGCGGGCAATGTCGGCTTCGCCAGGCAGCGCCAGCGCCAGCGCCCGGTAGGCCGGCTCCAGCGTCTCGTCACCGGCGATGCCGCCGGCGAGTTCGGTCAGCCTCGATGCGAAAACCGGCTGCTTGCCGCCGAGGATCTCGCGGAAGGCCGCGATCAGCGCATCGGTCAAGAGCGTGTTGAAGGCCTGCCAGCGCGAGAAGGCGTCGCTGTCGTGGCGGGCGAGGAAGAACTGGTCGTCGGCTTTCTGCTCGACCGAAAGCGTCACCGGCGCCGAAAAGCCGCGGTTGAGCGACACCGCCGGGCGTTCGGCAACACCGGAGAAGCGCACCATGTGGCGGCGCTTGCGGACATGGATGACGCCGCCCTCGACGCTGGCGCCCTCGACGCCGCTATAATCGACCGGCTTGCCGCCAGCGCCGATCAGGCCGAAGGCGAGCGGGATGTGCATCAGCCGCTTGCGGCTTTCGGAGGGCGTCGGCGGCACCGACTGCTCAATTTCGAGCGTGAATTCCTGCGAAGCCGGATTGTGCGTCGAACTGATGGGTCAGGTTGGGTGTGCCCGCCTGGTGGTACCAGAGCGCGAACTGCGACAGATCGCGGCCGGACGCATCCTCGAACACCTTGATGAAATCCTCGATCGTCGCCGCGTCGCCGTCGTGTCGCTCGAAAATAGAGGTCCATGCCGGGCGCGAAACGCAGCAAGCCCGAGAATGGTGCGGATCATGCGCACCACTTCGGAGCCCTTTTCGTAGACCGTCGCCGTGTAGAAATTGTTGATCTCGCGGTAGCGGCGCGGCCGTACCGGATGCGCCAGCGGGCCTGGTCCTCGGGAAACTGGTGGGCGCGCAGCGTGCGCACTTCAGCGATGCGCTTGACCGCGCGCGAGCGCTGGTCGGCGGAGAATTCATGGTCGCGGAAGACCGTCAGGCCTTCCTTCAGGCAGAGCTGGAACCAGTCGCGGCAGGTGATTCTGTTGCCTGTCCAATTGTGGAAATATTCATGCGCGATGATCGCCTCGATATTGGCGAAATCGGCATCCGTCGCGGTCTCCTGATCGGCCAGCAACATATTTGTCGTTGAAGATGTTGAGGCCCTTGTTCTCCATCGCGCCCATGTTGAAGTCGGACACGGCGACGATGTTGAAGACGTCGAGGTCGTATTCGCGGCGCCGAACGCCTCCTCGTCCCATTTCATCGACCGCTTTCAGGGCGTCCATCGCGTAGCCGGCCAAGCGTCTCCTTGCCGGGCTCGACATAGATGCCGAGCTCGACCGTGCGGCCGGACAGGGTGACGAAACTGTCGGCGATCCGGCCGAGATTGCCGGACACCAGCGCGAAGAGATAGGACGGCTTGGGGAAGGGGGTCGTGCCACACGGCATAGTGCCAGCCATCGCCGAGATCGCCCTTGTCGGACCGGGTTGCCGTTTGGACAGAAGCAGCGGCGCGTCGTCACGCAATGCCTCGATCCGCACCGTGTACACCGAAAGGATATCGGGCCGATCGAGGAAATAGGTTGACGCGGCGAGAAAGCCTCGGCCTCGCCACTGCGTGCAGTAGACGTTGCTGGACGGTTATGTGTAGAGGCCCCATCAGGGCTTCATTGCCCGCCGGCGCCAGCTCGGTCTCGAGACGACAACTGGAAGCGACGTTTGTGGCCGGCGGAGCTTGAGGATGGTCACTCGGTCTGATGTCACCACAATATCGGCCGTTCCGCTTTCTTGCCGCCGATCTCGATGCGCTTGAGCGTCAAGCCCGTCGCCGTCAAGCCACCAGCGGAGCCGACGCGGATACGCCATCACGGCGCTCGACGTGAGCACGGCGGTGACACAGCGTTGCGTTCTGGGCGAAAGACGGTAAGGTGAGGCTGGTTTGCGGAATGAGGGTAGTCGTTGGGCGTAGTCCTCGAGCTGAGACCTGCCGGTGTCCGTGCGCATTCCGTGGTTTTTCACTGTCGATGCGTTGGCGGCGGAGATTGTTCTCCGCTGGTCCAAGAAATTTGAAAGTCCGACGCTCTTACACGAAAACCGCCCCTCGACAAAACTGAGGCAATGCCTAATTTCAGGCGTTCCCCTCCAGTCCATCATCACGAGGGCATTCCATGACCGTCGTCACACCGAAAAATTCGGGGCATGGGCGCATTCCGTGCTGCGGCGCGGGGATGGGATGCCCCTTTCATCCAGGGGAACAGTGGCCCCGCTATACCCGACGGGGGGGGGACAATCCAGGCCGGCCTGGCGGTTGCTGCATTGGCCTATGTCCTGCGCCTTCCGGCCGGTCGTCCAAGGCCAGTTTTTTCACCCCATCGGTTTCGACCGAGGCGGCGAAGGCTGCGTCCGGTTGTGCATTCTTTTGGGGTGTTTTGGACCGGCAATGGGGGGGGGGGACCTTGCCCATTCTCGGGCGATTCTAAATTCCGGGGCGTTTCATGCAGGTGAACAGCCGGACGGGGGCACAGGGGCGCCGGTACCCGGCGACATTCCGAGTTCCTGTTGCCGTGGGGGACCGCGTTCAATCTATTGGTCGGGCGGGGGGACGCCGTTTTGGCCTTCGGTCGGTTTCGGCCGACAGCCGGCTTTTGGGCGGCAGGGGATTGCCGGCCGAACTGATGGGACGTAGGGCTATGACAGGCGAAGATGCGGGCGGTTCCCGGGAAACCGGCGACTGGGCGCTTGGCCGGAATGGGGCACGGGCCGGTTGGTTTGTGGGGCCGGAACTTCGGGTTCCACGGGCTTTTCAACTACCATATTGGGGGCTGATAAGGAAAAAAGGGACCGGGACGCGCTTTCGCCAGCGCACGGGGGCCCATGGGTCACCCGCAAGTTCGGGAATTCGTCAACAAACGGCTGGTCTGGCAACTACATGGGGGGGCCGCGTGGCTCGGGGCGATCGGGCGGAGTGGGAACGTGCGGGAGGAACCGCTTCGTGGCTGGACCACGGGGGGTTCAGGGGCGTTGGCTTTTTCCATGCAGTACATCTGGGCCGGGCCTGTTTCAAGATCAAGAAGCACCAACTGCGGCGGGTTCATCACTCCGGATGGTCGTTGGTGGTTTTTCGGACCGAAGAGCTTCGTTCTTACCGGGGAATATCCGCTTTGGTGCTGGAAGGGCGGGCAAAAGCGGGGGCTTGGCCGTCCGGTGGAAATGGGGGCGGGGCGGGGGGACCGCGCACCGAACATTTTTTGTGGGGGACCGGCGCGGCAAGGGCCGCGGGGGTACAATTGGTTCGTGGGGGGCTTGCCGAGATGGCGGCTGGGGGACAAGGGTATGGCCGCTTTCTGGGGGGGCATTGGAAGGTGTGGGGGACCTCTGGCTCGCCAATATGTGGGGCGGGGGGCTATGCTTCGCAATTTTTTTACGGTCCGTTCATTTCCCTATTCGGGCGTTACGGATGTCGATGGCCGGGTCTTTTTACGATATCCAGGGCGTGTCGTGACGGTCTCGGTTTCACCGGGGGGGGGCCTTCTAACACCAACTTTTGGGGCCCGGTCGATGGCCTATTGGCGGCCCGGCCGGTGCCGGTGTGTGTGGGAAAGCGGCATTTTTTTCCTGCTGGGAGAAGCTGGTCGATCGTCCTGCGCCCACGATCTCGGACCTACCCGTTCGAAGAGGTGTTCCGCCGGCCGCATTTTCTTCCGGCCCGGAGCAGTTTTCCTTACCGCACGCAGACCGGGGCCGGGCCTTCTTAGGGGGACAACTGGCGAGTTTCGGAAAGGGGGCCACATTGAACCGCGCAATCGAACAAGGCGGGGAATGGGAAGGGGGTTTTTCCGCGGGCGGCTTCGAAAATTGTTGTTCGGAAAGCAGGCGGGAAAAGATCCGCGGTTCTCGGGGCATGGGGGCGGACCTTTATATCGGAGGCCTTGCGTCTTTCCCGGGTTTCGGAGGCCTGCCTTTGGGCTCGACTTCAAGGGGCCGGGGTGGGGACGGTTTCACGGTTTGGGGGGACGCTTGGAAGGATCGGCACCCAGGGCCAAAAACGGACAGGGGGACGGGCACCGCTACGGGGTCGCAATTCCTGTCGGAAAAAAAAAAAAGGGGCTTTCAATCTCGAACCATGCGACCCCCCCAAAGAAATCCATTCCCGCCAGGGGTCGGGGGGGGGAACACCGACGAAAATCTTGAAAGGGCCCGGGGCGGGCTCGGCCCACCCGGCGGGGGCTCCCCGCGCCCATTCCCGCATCGGGGCGGGGCGTTTCCGCGTCCCAACGCTGGCCGGCGAGGGGACCTGGCCAAAACCAGAATCAAAGCGGGGCATCTGCCCCGCCGAGATGGAAAAAAAAAAACTGGAGGGGCCAGCTCGGGGCCGGGTTTACGGGGGGGATAAATCGGAAAAGCTTGTTCTTGATGTGGTGGTGCGTTGCCCGCATCGTCGGGCCCAAACCACACGACCGGGGGACCATTAGACTTTTTTCCGGAAAGGGCCATCGGCCACAAAAGCCGCCAAAAAAACCCCCGGGGGACGAAATCTCTTTCCAAAGGGGTTTGGCGGGTAGTTCGTCCAGGGGGGGAACGTAATTGCAACCCCCTATCCCAAACGGGCCCCCAACCCCATATCTGCGAGGTCGAGATCGACCCCGATTTTACCGGCGCCGGGGGTGTACCGGGGGGGACATCGTCGCTAACCACCCCATCGTCGGGGAGATTTTTCCGGGGCAGTTTCCCACCGTTGCAAATTTTTCCCGCTCCTGCTCGCCTGGGGGGACAGGTTGCATGTGCGGGGACGTGGGGGTGCAAAAGGCATTGGCCAGGGTGCACGCTGGGGGGGGGGGACCAGGGAGTGTGGGGGGGGGGGGACGGAAATTTCTATGGGCGAGGGATGGGCAAAAACTGCTTAACGGCAAGGCTTCCATGGGGACTCCCCCCGGCCATGGGCCCGCGGCGCCGGGGGGACACAATTTTTTCCCGTTTCTTTCCATTTTCGGGGAGGGGGACCCCGCCAACCGGTGGACTTTCGGACCCCCCAATTCCCCCCAAATGCGCTCGGGCACATTCACAGGGGGTCAAGGCGAAACGGGGCCCGGGCACCATCAGGGCTCGACAACCGGCCAGCCCCCACTCCAAACGCGGGCTGTGGGGGGGGGGGAACACCCCGATGCACTCTGGGCCCCGCGGGCCCTTACGGTGGTCAAAAAAAAAAACACAAATCGAACATGCCCGGCAAACACCGTGCCGGCATCTGGGCCAAAAAAACGATTTCCGGGGAAGAGGGGAATAAAAGGGGCTTTGGCCAGCGTGGAACAGCCAAAAAAAAACCAAGGCCCGCTTTCGGGGAACGGCCGGGGACGGACCATGGCCGGGCGGGCAAACAACCCACGCTTTCCCCCCCACCGGTCAATTCCACGCTAAAGGATTTCGTTTATTTTTCCAGGTTCGGTCGGTCCTCGGTCGGGGGCAAGGTTCGGACATGCAATCACAAGGGGGGGCCCGGGGGGGAGGGGCACCCGTTCCACAAGGGGCAGGGGGGTGCACAGGAATTTTCGGTTCCTTCTTCCGATCATTTTTCTTTCCCGCCCATTTTTTTTTTACGATTGTTGGGCACCTTTCTGGCTTCAAGGGGAAAAACCTTCGGGTGAAAAACAACCGGGCACCCGCATTTTCAAACCACCCCTAAGGCACGGCCCGCCTTCAATTCAACAAATCCGCCCCCCCCCCCCAGGGCGGGCCCCCCCCCCCCCCCCCTGGGGGTTTCGTACGTTTTGGGCGTTTTCCTCTGGCGGGCCATTGGGGCTCGGCTTTTTTTCGCCGCCTGGGACCGCGGGCGCCGGCTGGGCCGGAAGGGGGCGATCACCGCTGCTGAACTTTTACGCGGCAAGTGGGCCCCGCTTTTGCTGGTGGTGGTTTTTGTGTTCCAAGTTCCGATCTTTCCCTCGGGCGAAGCCCATTCGGGTCTATCCGGGCTGGAGCGGGGCATGTGGTTCGCGGGTTACGGGCCATGGTTCGGCCGGCCTTGTATTTCAATCTCCTGGGGGCCGGGAAAAAAAAAAATGGACGCTGCTAAAATTCCACGGGAACGAGGCGCCTTGTTCGGGGGGGGGACCCAAGGGAAATTGCTTTGGCCGGGTTCCAATCCCGCCGGCTTTGTTCGGCGGGGGGGGCGCGATTTTTTCTCCGGCCGGTCGGTGCCATTTTGCTGCTGGTGGGGCGCAAAACACCATCGGCAGAAAAAGGCGAGGCGCCACCCCACTCGCGACCATTTCGTGCTGTGGCTTTTCGGTGGGACCGGCGAGGGGGGGGGGCGTTCATGGCGCTGGCTGTTCCGCCAGCCGTTCGGGCCTTGGGGGCAGGGGGCTGGGGGGACCGCCCCGTGCCCGCCACCAGGGGCGGGCTCCTTCTGGTTTGCCGGGCCGGTTTTCTGCGTGCGGGGCCTCGGGGGCCCAGATCCTGATTTGACGTCGGGGGGCCTGGAGCTTTATCGGCCATGGCCGAAGCCTCGGTCTCGTGGTCCTCCCCTTTCGAATCTTTACAACCTCCCCCCCCCTCAGATGGATCCCCCCTTGGCGGTCGTCGTCGGTTATTTTTCTTCCGTCTTTGGCGGGGGGGGGGGGGGGGGGGGGGGGACGGTGCGGGGCCACCGCCAAAAACATTTGCTTTTGTTTCGGCGGGCCTGAATCGGTACGTTGGCCGGCAGGGCCATCTTCATCCATCTGGGGCCCGCGAGTGCGGCCATTTAATTGAGTTTGGTTAGGTTCGGCCGGGAGGGGGCGCCCACCCCGCACCAACGGGGAAAGAAAGGGGGGGGGCGGGGGGGGGGGGGCGCCGCCGCGGCTTAGGGGGTGATTTACGACTGGTTTTCGGGGCCAAGCTCCTTTCGCCAGGCCCCCGCACCGCCACCGGCCCAGCGTCTGCTCGTTCGGGGCCGGGGGAAAAGAAAAAAAAAAAACACCCCCCGGATTTCGATTCGCCCCAGCTCCGGGGGGACAGGCGTTAACGGGGTCGGAAGCGGTTTCGTGTTTGGGCCGAAAACACGGAGGTGATGGTGCTGATGAAAAACGGGGGGGGTGGGGGGGGGACAGCCAACCTTTGATTTCCCGGCCCATGCGGCCAAGGCCTGAGCGGGATTTTTTGCACCGGGATGGGGGCCATTCGGGCTCGGAACCGGGGCGTTGGCTTTGCTGCCCTTGAACCCGGGACGGATAAAGTGTTTCCGGGCAGTTTTTCCCGCGGGCCTCCAGGTCCCGATTTCAGGAAAAAACCGGGGGTCCGCCGCCTCGGCATTCATTCTGGTGTGGTTTTGAGTGGGGGGGGGGGGGGGGAACGGCCTCCCAGCAAGAAGGGGGAGGAGGGAACGAAAAAATGAAGAAGAAGGAATGGGGGGGGGGAAGAGTTGGAGCGGGGGCAGACAGGATGTGGCACAAGAAAGGGGTGTGGCAAGGGGGCTAAAGGGGGAGGCAATAAATTAGCAAGAAAGTGAAAGGACATTGAGAGATTAATAGAAGAGGAATGGCGTCACAGGGAATGACCGTCACGGCTAGTAAACCAGGTTCACGTGCCGAGTCGAACGGCCATGCGCCGGGAAACGGCCTCATGCACCTTCAGAAGAGCACGATACTACACCGCCGCAATCGCTCGGCGCCAGCTTCGCGTTACGCCACTAATGCGAGGCGACTACACGCTCGCCGTAAGCTCACAGGGGCCAAAGCCTAGCCCCCGCCCGGACCAGAATCGACACACACACACAAGCACCAGAAGCTACCAACGATATGCCGACATTCCAAATGGAGACAACAAAAATCAACCCCATAAAACCACCCAATGAAGGTTCACGAGCTAGCGACATGCGAGCCGGAGGAGGAACGCCCAGACGCTGCCGGCACACGGCATTCTTGAGCGACTTTAAAGTCCATAGGGAGCATTAGGATAGGCATGCAAGCGGGCACGCTATATTTCAAATTACCTTCGGGAGGTTATGCCCCTTAGTCATTAATGTCACACAATTTGCCAGATGACGCAGGCAACACACGAGGCTGAAGACAGGGAAGGAGCTGGACCATGCAGCCATTACGGAATCACCCAATCAGCCCCGCGAACGTTAGCACACCCTTAAGCACTCTGATCAGAGAAAAAATCACGACACGCCCACAGCCTTCTCTCGTCTAGTGCAGGCTAATGTCACTTCAACAAACAATAGGTAACTCCTCACACGCGCAAAAAACAGCACTTAGGAGACCGCAAATGCAGACGGCCACCTCGCCGTCGTCGACACCCCCCAACAATAGCTCACCACAGTTCCCGATAATTTGATGTGGTGTTTTTTTCATAACATCACATCATCCCTCACCTAGACCGAGTAGAGTTTTGTTCGCACAGAGAACTGAGACAATATCGGCACCTGCCACACGTGTGTATACTTGACGGACTATGCGCACACACACGGGTACAACTGGCACCCGTCTGACACACAAACGAATCGCTGCACGATGTACCCCCAGAATGCGACACTCGGCACCATTCCGCAAGCCAGCACGCATGCAATCCGGACTCAACTGCTGTATTCCTCCTTTCTCTGCCAGCGTTAACGAACCGATGCACACAAGAGCTGGAGTGGCGGGATTTATTTCCGAAAACCAGTGAAAGGCGGGCAAGCAGACCACCTGTCCCCACATCCCTATTCTCACCCCATTCCGTGGACCCAACAAAGGGGAAAGAAGGACCCCAGCGCCACTCAACCCTAAAACACTGTACACACAAAGCGATAAAGAAATCGCCAGCACACGGCTGGCAGCTCCTAAAAGCCATAGCTCACCATGAACGACACCATCCCAAAATGACGCGCGGCAAGTCTCATATATCAGCGAATGCCCCGCAACCGCCGGGCATGTCGCACAGCTCGACCAGCCGCCATGAGTATGGAAGCCACGAAATCTCACCGCTAGCAGTCAGAGCATCCTGACGCTTTAATGCTCCAGAGAGCGGCCGCTCCACCTTCAACCCGACGCCACCGCGCCGTTCGCCCTCGCGACGATGGTGAAGAAGCATAACCGGCCGAGCAAATTGTCGACTCCCGCTCCGGCAGCGACAACCGGCCTGCTGCTGGCCGGCCAGGGCACTGTTCGCCCCGAGCTTCGGCGAGCCGGTGCCTCAGCGACAGCGACGCTGGCGACGGGCTACGACATCATGGCGCGTCACGACGACCTAGGTGCGAGATCGTGCTATAAGGGGCATGAGCCGTTCCCGGCCGCTGGCCGTCGAACCGGCACTGGTCAACCTGGTTCAGCCAACACCCCCTCCCGCCCGCCCATCGCGCCATTTTCTTGCCGACGTCACGGACCCTTCGCTGCTGACGCGCCGGTCAAACGTGCTTCGCCTGAGCCTGCACCCGGGCGGCATCGCGCCGCGCATCGTCAATCCTCTCGGAGATGGCGTGGACGTCATCTGCCTTGAGCGTCTCAAACACCAGAAATGATGCCCGAGCGGCGACCCGGTTCTGATCGACCTGGCAGCCGCGAACTGCGGAATTATCCGTCCTGGGTTTAAAGGGCAGCAAGCCAACGCCGGTCGAGCCGAATGCCATCGTGCATCCGCTCAGGCTGGCGCCATGGCGATCAGGTGCTGTCGTTCATCAGCACCATCACCGTGTTCGGCACACCGCTCGACGTAACGCTGTCGGAGCTGCGCGATCGAATCGTTTTCTCCCGGCCGACGAGCAGGAACGCGGGCGGTGCTGTGCGGATGGCGCAAAGAGCTGGCCGAACGATCGTAATCACCCCTGCCGGCGGCGCCGCCTTTCTTGTGCGGTGCGCTCCAGGCCGAGTTGGCGCTCGCGCCAGATGATGAAGATGCCTGCGGCAACGACGATCAGGGCCGCCCGACAAGCATGTTGAGCGTGGCGACGTCGGCCAAAGACGATGATACACGACGACGAACGCCCAAGGGATTCATCGAGGTGTATTCGAAGGGCGCCACGACCGAGGGCTTCGGCATGGCGATAGGCCGACGTCATCAGGATCTGGCCGAGGACCGCCGCAGAAACCGGCGGCAACCAGAAAGAGCCGCCTGGCGCGGCGTTCAGCGCCTGCCAGCCGAACGGCTGCACCGACAGCAGCGCCATGACGCTCTGCCCCGTCACCGAAAACCACAGCACGATGGTTCGCGGTGCGCTCGCTCTGCACGAGGTTGGCGCACCAGCAGCATGGCGACGGCCGAGATCGCAGCCGCGACAAGAGGCGGGCGATGACGCAAAGCAATCTCCTGTTCGCCGAGCGCCTCGTCGGAATGTAGCAGCGTTCCAGTTCCGGCCAGGAGATGTATTCAGCACGCCGACCAGGCCGACCGCGACCGCGCTTCCAGCGATAGACCCGAATGGCTTCGCCGAGGAAGATCGAACTGAACACCCACCACCAGCAGCGGCCTGCGCGAGTTCAGCGTGATCGCCTCGGCAGCGGCAGCCGCGGTCAGCGCGAAAAAAGCCGAGCCACCATGGCGCAGACGCCGACGACGCCGCGCGCGCATGTGAATTGAGAGGGCGCTGGTGGTGAATGCAAGGTGCGAGTTTTCCCTTGAAAGCCAGAAAGGCAACATCGGAAAAAGGCGAAGAAAGATCGGAAGAAGACGATCTGGCCCGCTGAGAACGGTGCCCGCCGCCTTGATGCAGGTCGACATGCCGACGAAGACCGCCACCGATACGATCTTTGAGCGATGATGCGCGGTGAGCGTGTTGTGCCCGCCGGCATGGTGTCCGGCGTCGACGGCTGGGTTTTGCTGTCACGCTGCAGGCCGCTTCCCGGATCGTTGCCAGATGCCGCGCCGGTGTAGCCGGCATGTCGATGTGTTGCACACCGTAGGCGCGCCAGAGTGCATCGGTCACCGCGTTGAGTGCTCCGGTGTCGAGGCCGATGGGGTGCCGGCTTCGCCTGCCCCCTTGATGACGAGCGCATTGGTGTCGAGAGGAACCGTCGGGTCTACGAAATGGGCCCAAGAACGGGAAATTTGTCACGTCTGCGGCGCGGACATGCGCGTAGTCCATGAAGCTTGCGTAAGCAGTGTTGCCCATCCTCGCCATAAGATCGTCTCCTTTCCTCCCCGAGTCTAGCGCCTGGCCAATGCCTTGCACCACGCCGCACATTAGCAATCCCCCTGTCCGGCGAGCAGGAGCAGGACTTTTGCACCAGTGACGCCTGAAATATCGTCGACGCATGGTGTAGCGGACGATTGTCGGCTCGTCGCGGATATCGGGGTCGATCTCGAGAAGTAACTCGCAGATATGGGTGCCGTTTGGGGATAGGGAGCATCTCGTCCTGGACCGAACTCGCCAAACCCTCCTTGAGATCGTCGGGGTTTGGCGGCTTTGGCGATGCCTCTGAAAAATCTGATGGTTCCAGGATCATGGTTGCCCGACGATTGCGAGAGCAACGCCACTCAGACAGCTCGTGTTTCGTACGGCCGAGGCCTCCAGATACATCGGAGGCGATTGCACGATTGATCTTGTTGGCCAGGTCCTCTCGACCCTGAACTAACTTTTCCTACATGGCGCGTGACGACGGAAACGCCGCCGAGCCGGAATGGAGCGCGAGCCGCCGGTTTGCCGCCGCGGCCTTTCAATTCGTCGGTGTCGCCCTGGCGGGACATGGATTTCTTGTCAGATGTCGATGATTGAGATTTTCCGACAGGAATTGCGCGTTACTAGCGGTGGCGTTGCCCCTGTCCGTTGCGTCTGGGTGCTCGAGCGTCACGTGCCGTCGTCCGACTTGGCTGTTCGTGACGAATGGCCGGGCTCGCCGAACCCGGGCAGTAACGCGCAGCGGCCCTCGATATAGGTTCGCCATGCCCTCGACATATCGATCCGCGGATACTTTCCGCCTGTTGCTTTCGACTGTTCGAGCTCTCCGAGCCGCACGGCAACCAAACTATAAATTCCTTATAGACGCCTTTCTTCATTCCCGCTTCTGTTCGATGCGCGCGTTTTTCATGTGGGCCTTCGACAAACTCGCCAGTGTCGTAGAGGCCTCCCGCCGCCCCGGTCCTCCCGCGTGCGGTAGGAAAACGTGGAAACTGCTCGGGCCGGAATGAAAATTAAGGCACGGCGGCGGACTTCTTCGACCGGGTAGGGTCGAGATCGTGGGCGCACTGGCGGAGGAAAGTAATTCCCATTAGTTCGACCAGCATTATCCGTTCACAGAAAGGAATGCAGACGTACGGTCCACCTAGGCAGGAATGACACGCCCAGACGCACTAAGCACAGCAGCACCCGAGAGAGGAAATTAGACGGGCCAAGGGTGGTGTGCGTGTGAGTATCAAGGCGCCACGCTGACAGGAGTACGTAGAGAGCTGCCAATGGAACGGAGGAAGCACAAGAGTCACAGGCTCCGTTTTCGACTCCTCGGACATTCGTTAAAAACCGCCCAGCCCGAAGATAGGGATAATGGACACGCGACCAGCCTATCGGCGAGACATACG
>NZ_JBHUGY010000063.1:0-17028 GCF_042682105.1 Mesorhizobium calcicola | reverse complement strand
TATTTGCCCGCGGCTTTGTGTAAACCGTGCCTCAGCAAATTCCCCCGCAACGAAAACACGGGCAAAAGCCATGGAAAAATTCACCAAGCTCACCGGCGTCGCCGCTCCGATGCCGATCGTCAATGTCGACACCGACATGATCATCCCGAAGGATTATCTCAAGACGATCAAGCGCACCGGGCTCGGCACCGGCCTGTTCGCCGAAATGCGCTACAATGACGACGGTTCGGAAAATCCGGATTTCGTGCTCAACAAGCCGGCCTACCGCAAGGCGCAGATCCTGGTCGCCGGCGACAATTTCGGCTGCGGCTCGTCGCGCGAGCATGCGCCGTGGGCGCTGCTCGACTTCGGCATTCGCTGCGTCATCTCGACCTCGTTCGCCGACATTTTCTACAACAACTGCTTCAAGAACGGCGTGCTGCCGATCACCGTCAGCCCCGAGGATCTCGAGAAGCTGATGGACGACGCCTCGCGCGGCTCCAACGCCACTCTGTCGGTCGACCTCGAGGCCAAGGAAATTCGCGGCCCCGATGGCGGCGTGGTCGCGTTCGACCTCGACGACTTCAAGCGGCACTGCATGCTGAACGGTCTCGACGATATCGGCCTGACCATGGAGAAGGCCGGCGCCATCGCTTCGTTCGAGAAGAAGAACGCCGAACAGCGTCCATGGGCCTGAAACAAGCGGCCTGAACGGCAACGCCGCACCGACGGCAAGTCTTCGGGGTAGGACGGGGACTTGTCATGACACGTTCGCTTGTTGCCGGCGCCTGTGGCCTGGTGTTGATGCTGTTGCCGGCCACGAGCCTGTTCGCCCAACCGCCAGTCATCGACCAGCAGGCGCCGATCCCGTTCGAGGGTGGTCAATTCACCATCACCCAGCAGGAGGCGGACGGCGAAAAGGTGCTCGCTTACGACGGCCAGAGGCTGGCGAGCAACTATGACGTCTTCTTCGACAGGATCGTCGACATCGCCGGGGTCAAGGTGGCGCTGGTCGATGTCGGCGACGGCAACATCGACCATCTCTGCGCTCCTCCCGTGATGATCGCGTGGAAGCCGGAAGGCGGCCCGATCCAGGGCATCACGGTCGAGCAGGACGGATGCGGCGCGCCGGCGTCGGTAACCGACGATGTCATCTATTTCGTCCCCTATCTGCTGCCTGGCGCCTCGAAGCGCGCGATGCAATGGTCGCCCACCGACGGGCTGACGATTGCGGGCAATCTCACCTACATGCCGGATCCCGGCACCGGCTGGAAAGACGTCGACGCGTCGAAATACGAGGACATGATCGACGCCTTCCACAACGAGGCGGTCTACAGGGACGCCGCGGCCTTGCTCGGCGAGGACATGACCGTTCTGTCGGCCAGCTTCCTGGCCGCCGGCGGTACGAAAACAACCGCGTCCGGCATCGTCTACTTCGACGGCTGCGCGCCGCACAATTGCGGCGGCAATCACGGTTTCATGGCTGTCGACCCGACCAACCAAAAACTCTATTTCGCCCGCAGCGGCGGCAAGCCCAGGATGGACGCATGGCCGCCGGTGCAGACCTGGCCGGCCGAGGTCAAGGCGGCGCTGGACGAGGCATTTGGCACGCCGAACTAGGAGCGGTGTAAAGGCCGTTCTGTTGTGTCGCGATCCTTCCCACCCCCCTCTGCCCTGCCGGGCATCTCCCCCGCAAGGGGGGAGATTGGCAGCTTTGGCGCTCCGCCCGTCTCTGCAAGGTTGGTGATTGGCGAACTCATCGTTGGCAGCCGATCTCCCTCCTTGCGGGGGAGATGGCCGGCAGGCCAGAGGGGGTGCTGTCCCGCCGACGCAAAAGGTTATCCGCCCTTCAAAGCTCGCCGCCTTCTAGCGCGTGTGCCGCGGACTGGCGTTTCATTTCCGGCTGGCTATGATCCGACGAACGGAGGATCACCATGACACGTTCGCTTCTTGCCGGCGCCTGTGGGCTGGCGCTTCTTCTGCTGACCGGCGCTTATGCCCAGGCCCAGACGCAGACGCCGGCCGCGCAGTTGGCGCCATCGGCCGAGAAACCCGCCACCGATCAGGGCACGGGCGCCGCCGATGCTTCCGACGACGACAAGCAGGCGCCCGTACCGTTCGAGGGCGGCCAGCTGACCATCACCCAGCCGGAGCAGGACGGCGAGAAGGTGCTTGCCTATGATGGCCAGCAGCTGGCCAGCAATTATGACGTCTTCTTCGACAAAATCGTCGAGGTCGGCGGCGTCAAGGTGGCGCTGTTCGATGTCGGCGATGGCGGCAATCAATGCGGCCCGGCCACGGTGATCGTCTGGAAGCCGGAAGGCGGCACCATCCAGAGCACGACGGTCGAACAGGACGAGTGCGGCGCACCGCCATCGGCGGTGTCCGACAACGCCATCTATTTCGTGCCCTATCTGTTGCCGGGAGAGGAGAAGCCGGCTTTGCAATGGTCGCCGACCGAGGGGCTGACGACTTCAGGCAACCTGACCTACATGCCGGAACCCGGCACCGACTGGAAAGACATCGATCCGGAAAACTACCAGAACATCATCGACGCCTTCCACAACGAGGCGGTCTACAAGGCGGCCGAGGCTCTGCTCGGCAAGGACATGCCCGACATGGCGACCAGCCTGCTGGTCGGCGGCGGCACGGAAAAGACCGCGTCCGGCGCCTTCTATGCCAGCGGTTGCGTGCCGCATGACTGCGGCGGCAATGACGGCTTCATGGCGGTCGACCCGGCGAAGCACAAACTCTATTTCGCCCGCCGCGGCGACAATGGCCAGCCGAACGCCTGGCCGGCGGTGGCGACATGGCCGGCCGACGTGAAGGAGGCATTGGACAAGGCGCTGGGGTCGGCGAACTAGGGCGGCCCCGCGCTTTCGTCATCCACGGGCGGAGCGACGTGCAGCGGAGCGCAGACCCGAGGATCCATGCCGCGACCGCCGTCGAAGGGTGCAACGGAGCAGAATTCTGCACCGCTGCAACGCCTTGAGGTCGCGGAATGGATCCTATGGTCTGCGCTGCGTCGCTACGCTCCTTGCTTCGCCATAGGATGACGACGGGAGGGAGCCTCCGGCTAATCTCCGCGGCCGCGTCGTGACAATGGTCCGCCCTGCTTGGCCCACGACCCGCGCCGCTCCGCCTGCTAGACGCAGGCCCATGATCCAAGGAGGACCCCCATGCGAAAACTGATCTCCACCGGCTCGCCATTTGAAAAGACCGCCGGCTATTCGCGTGCCGTGGTGCAGGGCGACTGGTGTTTCGTGTCCGGAACGACCGGCTATGACTATGCGACGATGACGATGCCGGAGACGGTCGAGGCGCAGACACGCAATTGCCTGGCGACCATCGGCAAGGCGCTGCAGGACGGCGGCTTCGAGATGGCCGACGTGGTGCGGGCGCACTACTACGTCACCGATCAGGCCTTCGTCGACATCGTCTTCCCGATCCTGGGCGAGACGTTCGGCGCCATCAGGCCGGCGGCGACGATGATCGTGTGCCAGCTCAACAAGCCGGAAATGAAGATCGAGATCGAGGTGACGGCGTTGCGGCGCACGGCATGAAAGGCGGCAGACGATGAAAGTCAGGCGCATCGTTGCCAACATCGAGACATCTGATATCGCGGCGGCGAAGCGCTTCTACCAGGACGTGCTCGGCCTCGACGTGCTCATGGACCATGGCTGGATCGCGACCTTGGGCTCGCAGGAAAAGATGGACGTCCAGATCAGCTTCGCCGCCGAGGGCGGCTCCGGCTCGCCGGTGCCGGATCTGTCGATCGAGGTCGACGATGTCGATGCGGCGCTCGACGCCATGAAGAGCGCCGGCTTCGCCATCGAATACGGCCCGGCCGACGAGCCCTGGGGCGTACGGCGCTTCTATGTGCGCGATCCGTTCGGCCGGCTGGTCAACATTCTCTCGCATAGGTGAATGCGGTTGTGACACGCAGGCTTGCGCGCCGGGCGCTGGGCGTTTAGCAAGGCCGCGGTTCAAATCTTTCCGGGACGGTTCTCCATGGCAACGAAGCATCTTTTCCTGCTCGCCGGCGACGGCATCGGTCCGGAGGCGATGGCCGAGGTCAAGAAGCTGATATCAGCCATGAACGACAAGCTCGGCAGCGGCTTTGCCACCGATGAAGGTCTGGTCGGCGGCTGCGCCTACGATGCGCATGGCGCGGCGATTTCCGATGCCGACATGGACAAGGCGATGGCCGCCGACGCGGTGCTGTTCGGCGCCGTCGGCGGGCCGAAATGGGATGCCGTGCCCTATGAGGTGCGCCCCGAAGCCGGCCTGCTGCGCCTGCGCAAGGACATGGAGCTGTTCGCCAATCTGCGCCCCGCCATCTGCTATCCGGCGCTGGCGGCATCCTCGTCGCTCAAGCAGGAGGTGGTCGAAGGGCTCGACATATTGATCGTGCGCGAGCTGACCGGCGGCGTCTATTTCGGCGAGCCGAAGCAGATCATCGACCTCGGCAATGGCCAGAAGCGCGGCATCGACACCCAGGTCTACGACACGTTCGAGATCGAGCGCATTTCGGGCGTCGCGTTCGAGCTGGCGCGCACGCGCAAGAACCATGTCACCTCGATGGAAAAGCGCAACGTGATGAAGTCGGGCGTGCTGTGGAACGAGGTCGTCACCCAGACCCACAAGGCGCGTTACTCTGACGTCAAGCTCGATCACATGCTGGCCGATGCCGGCGGCATGCAGCTGGTGCGCTGGCCCAAGCAGTTCGACGTCATCGTCACCGACAATCTGTTCGGCGACATGCTGTCCGACATCGCCGCCATGCTGACCGGCTCGATCGGCATGCTGCCGTCGGCTTCGCTCGGCGCGCCGGATGTGAAGACCAAGAAGCGAAAGGCGCTCTATGAGCCGGTGCACGGCTCGGCGCCCGACATTGCCGGCAAGGGCATCGCCAACCCAATCGCCATGATCGCCTCGTTCGCCATGTGCCTGCGCTATTCCTTCGGCATGGTCGAGGAAGCCGACCGTGTGGAAGCCGCGATCGCGGCCGTGCTCGACCAAGGCTTGCGCACCAAGGACATCCTGTCCGAGGGCATGACCGAGGTCGGCACCGTGGAGATGGGCGACGCGATCATCGCCAAATTCCTCGGCTGATCGCGTGGCGGTCGACGTCCGTTGGGCGACGATCGAGGACGCGACGGCGCTCGCCACCATGCTGTGCGAGATGGCCGTGCACTACCGCCAGCCGCCGCTTGGCCATGAGCGGGCCTTGTCGGCGGCGCGGAAATGGCTCGGCGAGGAAAGCCCGGCCTATCCGCATTTCGCGCTGGCCTTCGTCAAGGGCGAGGTCGGCGGCCTGGCGTCGGTGGCGATCGCGCATCCCGGCATCGATCTCGAGCGGTTGCTGTTCCTCAAGGACCTGTTCGTGCGTGACAAGGCTCGCAGCGCCGGTGTCGGCCGGGCCCTGATCGGCTTTCTCGCCGGCCATTGCCGGCGCCATGGCATCGGCCGTATCGACCTGACCACCGAAGACTGGAACGAGGGCGCGCTGCGGTTCTACGACCGGCTCGGCGCCGAGCGCCATGGCCAAAAGGTTTTTCTCAGGCTTTCGGGCGAAGCGCTGAAGGCGGCTAAACCCTGATGCCCGCTGGCACCCGCCCCCAGGGGTTGTCGCCCACCTGAGACGGCATAAATCCGAAGGCCAGCAAGGCAATGCTGCTAATGGGCGGCATGAAGCAGAGCAGGGCAAACCAGCCGCTCAGACCGGCGTCATGCACACGCCGCACGACGAGCGCAATCGATGGCAGGATCAATCCCAAAATGAAAACCAGGAGGGGTATGAATACTATGAACCCTATCGGCGTCCTGTCTGTGTTGGTTTCGAAGCCGTTGATCGCCAGGTCAACGAGTATTCCGAAGCCCTAAGAGTGCGAATATCCCAAGGGTGTAGAATAGCCAGAAGGCCCAGAATTCCTTGCGACGGGCACGTCCGTTGAAATTGCTGTAGTCCGCAATCACCGCGCGCCAGAAGTAAGCCCACAGCCCTGTGGAGTAGGCGGGCCGGCTTCGGGTAGAACGTTCGGTCTGCCGCGGCCGAGCGGTGCCTGGCACCGGTACGCTTGACGCGACGGCGACTATGTTGTGGGCCGTGCCGTCGTCCGGTTGGAACTCAACAAGAGTGCCCCTGACAAGGGTCTCCTGCTGGCTCAAATCATCGTGGGAAAAGATATAGCGCTTGGCGTCGACCCCGTTGATGTAGCCGTAGTCCTGATCCTGGTCGTAGTGGAACACCGTGCCGCGCATGCCCTGCCCCTTTCTCATTGCGTCGCGCAAATACTACTCAGGGTTGTTCATAATTGCAATACAAACGTCAGGCTACGTCCGGATACCCGCCGGCACCGGTCCCCACTGGTTTTCCCGGGCCTGTGTCGGAATCAGCGCGAAGACCAGGATGATCAGGCTGCCGATGGTGGGGATGAGGATCACCAGACAGAGCCAACCCGACAGGCCTATGTCGTGCAGCCGGCGCACGATCATGCCGAGGCTGGGCAGAAATGTCGCGAGCAGGAAGGTGCCGCACAGGCCAACGGTCACCGCCGCGGATACGTCGCTGTCGAAATTGCCCATATCCGTATCGGTGAACAGGCCGATGCCGCCGATGATCAGCAGGCAAACCGTCCAGAACAGGCAGTAGCCCCAATATTCCTTGCGCCGCGCGCGGCCGGCGAAGTTGAAGTAGTTCCGCGTCACACCGCGCCAGAAATAGCCCCACAAATCGGTGGGCTCGGCAGGCTCGGAGGCGCGACCGAAATGCTGGGCCTGACGTGCACCGGCGGCAGCCGGTTTGCCGGCTTGAGGCTGCGCGGCGCTCGTGCCGGCGTCGGCGGCGGGGGCTGCGGTCTGGGCGGCGATCGAAAAGACGTCGCGCGCCTGCCCGCCGCCCGGCTGGAACTCGACGGCCGTGCCGTTGGGCATGGCGGTTTCCCGGCGCAGGTTCTCACGGGTGAAGGTGTAGCGGTTGCCGTCGGCTCCGGTGATGAAGCCGAAGCCCTGCTCCTCGTCATAGTGAAGCACTTCGCCGCGCATATGCCACCCCCGCTCGCCATTCGCGCCCCGACCCAGACTGTTCAAAGTTTCGGCAGATCGCAAGGGGCGCCATGAAAATGCGTGGCTATACGGCGGCGCAGAACCTTGCGGGACGCTGGCGGGACAGCACCCCCCTCTGGCCTGCCGGACCCGGCCCTTCGCTGTCGCTCCGGCGTTCGTTGTTCGGAAAGCCAAGCCGTTGGCTTTCCGTCCGCTGCGCGGACCACGCCTCACCCCCCGCAAGGAGGGAGATTCATCTCTGCTTTCGCCAATCGTCAACGTCGCAAGATGAGCGGTGCGAGTGAAGCTGCCGATCTCCCCTTGCGGGCAGGGCAATCGCATATGGCGCTCCCCCACTCCGTCTCGGCTTCGCCGAGCCACCTCTCCCCCCACATTCGTGGGGGGAGAGGAAATGCCAACCGCCGAGGTCGCAGCCTTGAAAGGCTTGGGTTCCTCTCCCCCATGGACATGGGGGAGAGGTGGCCGCGCAGCGGCCGGAGTGGGGGGCTGGCGCTGCCTATGCGATTGCCCTGTCCTCGAGGGGGAGGATGTCCGGCGCGACAGAGGGGGTGGGGAAGGATCGCTACAGAACGAAATTCTCTTCTGCGCCGCTGAAAGGCGCTGCCGACGCTTCGCTATGGCGTTAGCTTGGCCGCTTCTTCGCCTTCTTGTGCTTCGGCGCGCCGGTGTTTTCGAATTTCGGCTTGCCAGGCTTTTTTGCCCACGGCTTTGCCTCGAATGCGGCGGGGCGCTGATCAGCCGATGCCGGTGCCGGTGCGCGCTTCTCGAATTTGCGCTTCGGCGCGTTCGGATCGAACGGCGCCTTGCCGCGATGCGGTTTCTTGTCCGGCGGCTGATGGCCGGCCCGCGACAAATCGGGTGCGCCGTCCAGCTGCTTCACCAAAATGTTGTTCTGCAATTTGCGGTCGGGACCGATCGCCGCCAGGAAGCGGTCGGCCCAGTCGGCCGCGATCTGCACGAAGGTCTCTTCCGGCTGCATCTTGATGGCGCCGATCTCGCGCTTGCTGATGCTGCCGGCGCGGCACAGCATCGGGATCAGCCAGCGCGGTTCGGCGTTCTGCCGGCGGCCGATCGACAACGAGAACCAGACGCTGGCACCGAAATCGTCGCGGCGGCTGGGCGCCTCGTCGCGGCGTGCGAAGTTTTCGCCCGCCGGTCTTTCACGCGATGGCGTGAACGGCGCGACGTCGAGAAGATCCTCCGGCGCCGAGCGGCTGGAACGGCACAGGCGCACGAAGGCGGCGGCGACCTGTTCGGCGCCATGCTTGTCGAGAAGCTCGCCGATGAAGCCGCGTTCCTCATCCTTCACCGGTTCGCTGAAGGCGGGGTCGGCAAGGATGCGCTCGTCGTCGCGGCGCAACACGTCGTCGGCCGAAGGCGGGCTTGCCCATGTCGCCCTGAGCCCGGCGTTCTGCAACAGCCGTTCGGTGCGCTTGCGGGCGCTGTTGGGCACGATCAGCGCGCTGACGCCCTTGCGCCCGGCGCGGCCGGTGCGGCCGCTGCGGTGCAGCAGCGTTTCCGGATTGGTCGGCAGGTCGGCATGGATCACCAGTTCGAGGTTAGGCAGGTCGATGCCGCGCGCCGCGACATCGGTGGCGATGCAGACCTTGGCGCGGCCGTCGCGCATGGCCTGCAGCGCATGGCTGCGCTCGTTCTGGCTGAGTTCACCCGACAGTGCGACGACGGAAAAGTTGCGGTTGTTGAAGCGCGCGGTCAGATGGTTGACGGCGGCGCGGGTGTTGCAGAACACCAGCGCGTTCTTGGCCTCATAAAAACGCAGCACGTTGATGATGGCGTTCTCGCGGTCGGCCTGGGCAACGCTCAGCGCCCGGTATTCGATGTCGAGATGCTGCTTTTCCTCGCCGGCGGCCGAGATGCGCACGGCATCGCGCTGGTAGCCTTGGGCGAGCGTGGCGATCGAGCGCGGCACTGTGGCCGAGAACATCAGCGTGCGGCGCTCGGAGGGGGCTGCGTCGAGGATGAATTCGAGGTCCTCGCGAAAGCCGAGATCGAGCATCTCGTCGGCTTCGTCGAGCACCACGGCCTTGAGCGCCGACATGTCGAGCGAGTGGCGGGTGATGTGGTCACGCAGGCGGCCGGGCGTGCCGACGACGATGTGGGCGCCGCGCTCCAGCGCGCGCCGCTCGGTGCGCATATCCATGCCGCCGACGCAGGACGCCACCGTGGCGCCGGTCAGCTCGTAGAGCCATTCCAACTCGCGCGTCACCTGCAGCGCCAGCTCGCGTGTCGGCGCCACCGCCAGCGCCAGCGGCGCCGCGGCGTGGCCGAAGCGCTCCGCGTCGCCCAGCAGGGTCGGCGCCAAGGCGAGGCCGAAGGCGACGGTTTTGCCGGAGCCGGTCTGCGCCGACACCAGCGCATCGGCCTGCCCGAGTTCGGGGGCCAGAACCGCCTTCTGCACCGGCGTCAGTTCGGAATAGCCGCGTTTTTCCAGCGCCTTTGCCAGCGCTGGAACAATAGCTTCGAAGTTGGACATCTTGCTCTTTCGGAATTCAGGGTCTGCGCTCGTCATCGAGCACGTGCCGGGGCTGGCGTCGCGCCAGCCAAACAATCTTGGCCGTTCGTACTTCCTGCCGCCTCTCTTGTACAGGGAAAGTGGTACCGGGCTTCCCTTCCCCCTTGTGGTAGAAGGGGGGTCGCTCGGCGATTGACTCTTGACGCAAACCGCGTAAAAGCCGGCACCGAACAGGACAGTTTCGATGCGCGGCCTTTTGATGGCGGTTCTTGCATTCGATTTCCCTGGCCACAATGCAAATCATTGGGCCGGGCGCGTTGTCGCGTCTTCTCGTTCAACCAAAACCATGGCCAAAACCACCACCAAAACGGTGTGATTCCCTTGGCCTAACCACCCTCTCCCGGGTCCGGCCCGGGGGACGGAACCCGCATTGGCCGGCGGGTTTTCTCCAAAAACCGAGCGGAGAGGGACAGGAGATCTTTATGAGTATGAGTTTCAAGGTTGCGATCGTCGGCGCCACGGGCAATGTGGGCCGGGAAATGCTCAACATATTGGAAGAGCGCGGCTTTCCGGTGAGCGAAGTGGTGGCGCTGGCCTCGCGGCGCAGCCAGGGCACCGAAGTGTCGTTCGGCGACCGTACGCTGAAGGTCAGGGCGCTCGACCAATATGATTTTTCCGACACCGACATCTGCATCATGTCGGCCGGCGGCAACGTCTCCAAGGAATGGTCGCCCAAGATCGGCAAGCAGGGCTGCGTCGTCATCGATAATTCGTCGGCCTTCCGCTACGATCAGGACGTGCCGCTGATCGTGCCGGAAGTGAACCCGGACGCGATCTCGCTGTTCACGCGCAAGAACATCATCGCCAACCCGAACTGCTCGACCGCGCAGCTGGTGGTGGCGCTGAAGCCGCTGCATGATTTCGCCACCATCAAGCGCGTCGTCGTCGCCACCTACCAGTCGGTGTCGGGCGCCGGCAAGGAAGGCATGGACGAGCTGTTCACGCAGACGCGCGCCGTGTTCGTCGCCGACCAGGTCGACGTCAAGAAGTTCACCAAGCGCATCGCCTTCAACGTCATCCCGCATATCGACGTCTTCCTCGACGACGGCTTCACCAAGGAAGAGTGGAAGATGGTCGCCGAGACCAAGAAGATGCTCGACCCCAAGATCAAGCTGACGGCGACCTGCGTGCGCGTGCCGGTGTTCATCGGCCATTCGGAAGCGGTCAACATCGAGTTCGAGAAGCCGATCACCGCTGACGAGGCGCGCGATATCCTGCGCGAGGCGCCGGGCTGCCAGGTCTTGGACAAGCGCGAAGACGGCGGCTACATCACGCCGCTGGAATCGGCCGGCGAGGACGCCACCTTCATCTCGCGCATCCGCGAGGATTCGACCATCGACAACGGCCTGTCGATGTGGATCGTCTCCGACAATCTGCGCAAGGGCGCCGCACTCAACGCGGTGCAGATCGCCGAGCTGCTGGTCGAGCGCGGCCTGATTCAGCCGAAGAAGAAGGCGGCCTGACGGCCTTTCAGGTTCGCTCACGGGCCGTATCGCCGCTGCCGCGGCTGGCCCTCCGCGGGGGCGCCGGAAAACCGGCGGCCCGCGGTCGCGGGCTCGGCCTTTGGCCGGTGGTGGCGCTGAGGTTTGCGAAGGTGTCAATGAAGGCAGATCTCCTCCACACGGGGGAGATCGGCAGCTTCGGTCGATCCCGCTACACTCTGTTCTCCCTTGCCATTTCCACCAGCAGCTCCAGCGCCTCCTCCGTCCGGTCGGCGGGGACGAACAGGTGGTCGTGGTAGAAAGCCGAGACCGGATTGACGCCCATGCCGGCGGCGGCCAGCCGCGTGGTGATGGCGGCGAGGAAGCCGACGGCTTCCAGCGACGAATGGATGTTCAGCGTCACCATCCGGCAGCGGAACGCGGCAGTCAGCCCCGCTGCCATCGCCGCCTCCTCCGTCACGATCAGCGTCACGCCCTCGCGCTCGCGAAAGGTCATCACCGGATCAAGGCCTTGCGGCTGGGCGAAGCCAGGCGCCAGCGTAATGAAAACGTAGGTGCCGGCGAGCAGTTCCGGCGTCATCGATGCCAGCAGGGTCTTCAGATCGGTCTCGCCGGTCATTTTTCCTCTCTCGGCTGATGCAGGGTTCTTCAATATCCGCCACCGAAGGATGCCGATAATCCGGTGCCGGCACGGCTGCACGCACGACATGGCGATGTCGCTGGCGGCTGGGCTTGCCGGCCTGTTGCCTCGCACAATAGCGAGGCTGAGGACCGATGCCGGTCCGTGAAAGGCTTGTCGATGATCGTTCGCCCGCGCCCCACCTTCCTGCAGCTGTTCTTCGTCATGCGCGGCTCGGTGGTGCCGCGCATCCTGCCGCAGATCCTGGGTTTTGCGCTCTATTCCGCGGTCATCCTTGCCGTGGCGCGCCAGTTCCATCTCGATTTCAGCGTCTTCAACATCGCGCCTTTCGGTCTGGTCGGCGTGACGTTGTCGATCTATCTGTCGTTCCGCAACAACGCCGCCTACGACCGCTGGTGGGAGGCGCGCAAGCTGTGGGGCACGCTGGTCTTCGAAATCCGCAATCTGGCGCGCGCCACCACCAGCCTGATCGCCGATCCGGCCGAACAGCGCGCTTTGCTGATGGAGGCGCTTGCCTTCTGCCACTTCCTGCGCGGCCAGTTGCGCAAGATCGACAGCCTGAAAGACGCCCGCGCCTTCGTCGCCGCCGAGGCGGACACGGCGGCAAATTTCGCCAATCCGGCGGACGAAATGGTCAGGCGCATGGGCCGGCGCGCCAACGCGCAGCGCCGGGTCGGCGGGATCGACTCGACCGGCTTCCGCATTCTCGATGAAAGGCTGGCATCGATCACCGCCATCCAGGCCGGCTGCGAGCGGATCGCCGGCACGCCCTTGCCCTTCGCCTATACGCTTTTGGTGCACCGCACGGCCTACATCGTCTGCCTGCTTCTGCCCATCG
Source organism: Mesorhizobium calcicola (assembly GCF_042682105.1). Lineage (NCBI taxonomy): Bacteria > Pseudomonadati > Pseudomonadota > Alphaproteobacteria > Hyphomicrobiales > Phyllobacteriaceae > Mesorhizobium > Mesorhizobium calcicola. Next base: position 4,528 of record NZ_JBHUGY010000063.1, on the reverse strand, counting down.
GCCTGATCTCGAGCACCGGCTGGGCGACGCCGCTGTTCACCGCGCTGATCGCCTACACCTTCTTCGGCCTCGACGCGCTTTCCGAAGAACTCGAGGATCCGTTCGGCACCGAGGCCAACGACCTCGCCCTCGATGGTCTGTGCCGTGTCTGCGAGATCTCGGTGTTCGAAGCGCTGGGCGAGACGCCGCCGAAAATGCTGCCAGCCGAGAAGTTCTATTTTTCGTAGGTGCTCGGCTATCTGCGCGCCTCCGCGTCGCAGAACTGCGAGCGTTGGAGGGACGAGGGGGCGCGAAGGATCGCGACAGAACGGCTCTGCTGCCACCCGACACCAAAAAGAATCCGCCCCCTGTCGGATCGCCGCCTCATGCCGCGTCCTTGGTTCGACCCCAGCGAAAGGGCTCGAAACATCGGGAGGAAACACCATGAGCATTTCCGAAACCGCGCCCGTCTCGACGGGCGCCCTGTGGACCGGCCGCGCCCTCAGCGGCATCATCGTGCTGTTCATGATCTTCGACGGCGTCATCAAATTGCCGCCGCTCGACATCGTCACCCAGGCGATGGTGCCGCTTGGTTGGCCGGCTGACGCGAATGTCGCGCGCATGCTCGGCGTCATCGGCCTGATATCGACCGCGCTCTACGGCTTGCCGCGCACCTCGGTGCTCGGCGCCATCCTGCTCACCGCCTATATGGGCGGCGCCATCGCCACCAATGTGCGTGTCGACAACCCGCTGTTCTCGCACACACTGTTCGGCGTCTATCTCGGCGGCATCCTGTGGGGCGGCCTGTATCTGCGCGACCCCCGGGTGCGCGCACTGATCCCGCTCAGCCGATAGACACGAAGGACAGAAAAATGTTCAGCACCATCCTCATCATCCTGGTCGTCATCATCGCCGCGGTGCTCATCTACGCCGCGACACGGCCTGATGATTTCGTCGTCACCCGCTCGGCCAATATCAAGGCGCCGCCGGAAGCGATCTTCCCGCTGATCAACGATTTCAGCCGCTGGCCGACATGGTCGCCTTACGAAAAGCTCGACCCTCAGATGAAGCGCACGCTCTCCGGCGCGACAAGCGGCAAGGGCGCGGCGTATGCCTGGGAAGGCAACGCCAAGGCCGGCAAGGGACGCATGGAGGTCACGAATTCGGTGCCGTCCTCGCTGGTGTCGCTCAAGCTCGATTTCGAGAAGCCGTTCAGGGCCAACAACAGCGTCGACTTCACCCTGACGGCTTCCGGCGACAACACCGCCGTCACCTGGGCGATGCGCGGCAGCCGGCCCTTCATCGCCAAGCTGATGGGCCTGTTCATGAACTTCGACACGCTGATCGGCAAGGATTTCGAGGCGGGCCTCGCCAATCTGAAGCGCCTCGGCGAGGAATAGGCTCGTCGGGCGGCGTTCAAACAAAAACGGCAGGCACAGAGCCCGCCGTTTTCGTGACTGCGATAGGGCAAAATTATTCGGCGGTGGCGGCTTCCGCCTCGGCCGGTGCGGCTGCGGCGGCCGCGACAGCGGCGGCAGCGTCTTCCTGCGCCTTCTTCAGCAAGGCAGCGCGTTCCTGCGCCTTCTTGCCCGGCTCGGCCTTCTTCGGGTTGGAGCGGGCGTCGCGCTTGGCAAGGCCGGCCTCGTCGAGGAAGCGCAGCACGCGGTCGGTCGGCTGGGCGCCGTGCGACAGCCAATGCTTGACGCGGTCGGCGTCGACCTTGACGCGCTCGCCGTCCTTGGGCAGCAGCGGGTTCCACGAGCCGAGCGACTCGATGAAACGGCCGTCGCGGGGCGAACGGGCGTCGGCGACGACGACGTGGTAGTAAGGACGCTTCTTCGAGCCCGCGCGGGCCAGTCGGATCTTCAATGGCATTTCTTTTCTCCTAAAAATTCTGATTTCGTTGGGTTTCAGTTGGTTTTGGTCACACCGTTGGTGGCGGCGATCTGTTCGTGGTGGCGGATCACTTCGCGGACGACGAAATTGAGGAATTTTTCCGCGAAATCCGGGTCGAGATGCGCATCCTTCGCCAGCTGGCGAAGGCGGGCGATCTGCTGCTGCTCGCGCGCCGGGTCGGCCGGCGGCAGGCCATGCGTCGCCTTCAGCACGCCAACCGCCTTGGTGCAGCGGAAGCGCTCGGCCAGCATGTGGATGAGGGCTGCGTCGATGTTGTCGATCGAGGCGCGATAGTCGGCCAGGATGGTGCGTGCGTCGGCCATGTCCTTTTCTTCGTTCATAGCGTCCTCACTTCTTCTTGCCGAGGCCGGGCAGTCCGCCGCCGCCCAGGCCGGGAAGACCCGGAAGCTTCATGCCGCCGGGCAGACCGGGCAGGCCACCGCCGCCTGGAAGGCCGCCGGGCAGGCTCTTCATGCCGCCGAGGCCGGCCGCTTGCGCCTGCTTCTGCAGGGCTTCGAGCTGCTTGGGGTCCATCTTCGACAGGTCGGGCATGCCGCCGCCCATGCCGCCCGGCATCATGCCGCCGAGACCCATCTTGGAGGCAAGGCCGCCCATCATGCCGCGCATCAGGCCGCCGCCTTTGCCCTTGCCGCCCATTGCCTTCATCATGTCGGCCATGCCGCGATGCATCTTCAACAGCTTGTTGATCTCGGCGGCGTCGGTGCCGGAACCGGCGGCGATGCGCTTCTTGCGCGAGTGCTTGAGGATATCGGGGTTGGCGCGCTCGGCCTTGGTCATCGACGAGATGATGGCAAGCTGGCGGCCGAACATCTTGTCGTCGAGACCGGCGGCGGCCATCTGGTCCTTCATCTTGCCCATGCCAGGCATCATGCCCATGATGCCGCCCATGCCGCCCATCTTCGACATCTGCTGAAGCTGGCCGGCGAGGTCGTTCAGGTCGAACTTGCCCGACTGCATCTTTTTGGCCATCGCCGCCGCCTGCTCGGCGTCGATGTTCTCGGCTGCCTTTTCGACCAGCGAGACGATGTCGCCCATGCCGAGGATACGATCGGCGATGCGCTTGGGGTGGAATTCCTCCAGCCCGTCCATCTTTTCGCCGGTGCCGATCAGCTTGATCGGCTTGCCGGTGACGGCGCGCATGGAAAGGGCGGCACCGCCACGGCCGTCGCCGTCCATGCGGGTCAGCACCAGACCGGTGATGCCGACGCGCTCGTCGAAGCTCTTGGCCAGGTTGACGGCGTCCTGGCCGGTCAGCGAGTCGGCGACCAGCAGGATTTCGTGCGGGTTCGACACCTTCTTGATGTCGGCCATCTCGACCATCAGCGGCTCGTCGATATGGGTGCGGCCAGCGGTGTCGAGGATGACGATGTCGTGGCCACCGAGCTTGGCCGCCTGGACGGCGCGCCGCGCGATGTCGACCGGCGACTGGCCGTCGATGATCGGCAGCGTCGCCACCTTGACCTGCTCGCCGAGCTGGCGGAGCTGCTCCTGCGCGGCGGGGCGCCGCGTGTCGAGCGAGGCCATCAGGACTTTCTTGTTCTGACGCTCGGAAAGGCGCTTGGCGATCTTGGCCGAAGTGGTCGTCTTGCCGGAGCCCTGCAGGCCGACCATCATGATGACGACCGGCGCCGGCGCATTGAGGTCGATGGCGACGCCTTCGGCGCCGAGCATCTCGACCAGCTCGTCATGGACGATCTTGACGACCATCTGGCCGGGCTTGATCGACTTGACCACGGCGGCGCCGACCGCCTTCTCGCGCACCTTGTCGGTGAAGGAGCGCACCACTTCCAGCGCCACGTCGGCTTCGAGCAGCGCACGGCGCACCTCGCGCAGCGCGGCCGAGACATCAGCCTCCGACAGCGCGCCGCGGCCGGTCAGGCCGTTCAGGATGGAGCCAAGGCGCTCCTGAAGCGATTCAAACATCGATCTTCCTTCAATCTCGGTTCGGGGTCGAACCGAGAGGTAATGCGTTCGCGCCAGGTCGCCAAGCAAAAGCCAAAACCAAAAAGCACCCGGGGGCGCTCAGCGCTGCCGGGTGTTGGCCTCCAGGATCGATTTACAGCACTTCACCTCAAAGAGGTTTTCGGCGTCCTGGTCGGCTTGCTCGGAGGGATACTCGTCGCGGAATTCGTGGGGTGTAGACAGGAAAATGGCCGCAGAGTCAAGACAAGGCCTGGGTGGCCCCGTGCCAATCGCGTGGCGCCGAGCAGACATCAATTCGCGCCGCTCGCTTCCGAACTGGTCGGCCGTACCCTTCAGAGGCGAGCGCGGATGACCAGGGTCAGCAACACAACGTCAGCAGGCTGCAAGACGCTGCCGATCTAAGCGATGAGTTACCGCATACCTGAAGCTGGTCAGCCCGGCCCTTCAGCGGCTCGGCGTCTGACAAGCGAACGGTAATTGTAGCTACTGATCTGGTGCGAGGATCAGTCAGGAACGCTGCTTCAGATTGTTGCCGAGATGGCGCGAGTGCAGCCCGAGATGCCGGTGGCAATAGACCACAAGCGTCAAAGCAGGGCCTCCGAAAGCGGCGAACAGAGGCCAGCTAGACAGCAGAGCGTTGATGCCGGCCGACGCGGCTGTTGCTCCAATGCAGCGAGGTGACCAGCAGCGCCGCAGCAGCGCCCAGATG
>NZ_JBHUGY010000062.1:0-54460 GCF_042682105.1 Mesorhizobium calcicola | reverse complement strand
ATCGCGAAATGGTGCCGCTGGCGAAGGCCTTCGAGCGGGAATTGCTGGCGAAGCTGAGCGCCCGCGAGTGCGCGGCGATTATCAATGGAGTGGCGGCGCTGGAGGTGGCGCTGGGCAAGGGCTAGGTCGGGAACAGAAGTACGGCTTTCAGTGCACCGCTGCGTTCTTCGACCAACCGCCTACCAGTCCATCACCACCTTGCCGGAGCTGCCGCTGCGCATTGCATCGAAGCCGGTCTGGAAGTCGTCGATGCCGATGCGGTGGGTGATCAGACCTGAAACATCGAGCGGACCCTGCACCAGCGCGATCATCTTGTACCAGGTCTCGAACATCTCGCGGCCGTAAATGCCTTTGAGATGTAGCAATCTTGAAGATGACCTTGTTCCAGTCGATCTCGAAGCCGGTGGGCGCGATGCCGAGAATGGCGATCTTGCCGCCATTGTTCATGGTATCGATCATGTCGCGGAAGGCGGGCGCCGCGCCCGACATTTCGAGACCGACGTCGAAACCCTCGGTCATGCCGAGCGCCGCATGACGTCGCGCAGCTTTTCCTTCGAGGCGTCGACGACATGCTGGACGCCGAGCTTTTTCGCCAGCGCCAACCGCACCGGATTGATGTCGGTGATGACCACTTTTCGCGCGCCGACGCATTGCGCCACCAGCGCTCCCATGATGCCGATCGGCCCGGCGCCGGTGACCAGCACGTCCTCGCCGACCAGATCGAAGGACAGAGCGGTGTGAACCGCATTGCCCAGCGGATCGAAGATCGCGGCGATCTCGTCCGGCACGTCGTCGGGGATCGGCACGACATTGTGCTGCGGGATTGCCAGATACTCGCCGAAGGCACCTGGCCGGTTGACCCCGACGCCGAGCGTGTTGCGGCAAAGGTGCCCTCGCCCGGCGCGGCAGTTGCGACAATGGCCGCAGACGATGTGGCCTTCGCCCGACACGCGCTGGCCAACCTTGTATTCGGTGACCGCCGCGCCGAAATCGGCGACGGTGCCGACGAATTCATGGCCGGTGACCATCGGAACCGGCACAGTCTTCTGCGCCCACTGGTCCAATTGTAGATATGGACATCGGTGCCGCAGATCGCGGTCTTCCTGACCTTGATCAGCACGTCGTTGGGGCCGATTTCCGGCACCGGCACCTCTTCCATCCAGATGCCCGGTTCGGCCTTGGCCTTCACCAGCGCCTTCATCATGTTCGACATGCATTTGTCCCTTGAATCTCTTGTTCCGGAATCGCTTTGCGACTTCGACCTTTCAGGAAATCACCCCGAGTTCCCTTCCGACGGCCGCAAACGCCATTCTTCTCGGTGAAGTCGTCGAAACGGTGGGCAAGCTCGGGATTGAGCAGGCCGTCGATCGGCAGTGGAATGTCGACCTTGTCATTGAGCTTGCCGTTGCTGTCGACGAGCTGGCGCACCATCGCTTCGGACGAATCCTCCACCGTCACCATGTAGACCAGCGGCAGGTTGGCGCTGCCGTCGAACGTCGCCCAGTGGACGAGGTAATAGGGCCGCGCCGTCTTTGGGTTGACCGAGACCTTGGCCGTCTGCGCCAGGGTGAACGGTCCGAACGTGTTCTCGCTTTTCACGTCCTCGAGATAGAGCCGTTCGGCCATCGACTTCTGCAGCGCCTCGGGGAATTCCTTGTGGCGCAGGATGAAGTCGGCCATTTCCTCGCGCAATTCGCCGGCCAGCGGAATGTTGGCAAGCCGCGCGTCGGCCTGGCGACGGTCGTTTTCCAGTTCGAGCAGGTTCTGGAAGACCGGAAAACCGCTTTCGGCGCGCGAAATGCGGAACGTGTCCATGAAGCCCAGCCGATTGCGCCAGCAGGCAAAGGATTTGTCGAGCCGGGCGATGTATTCGGCGACGATCCTGGCGACGATGCCATGCCGGTAGAGCGGCGAGCGATCGTCGCGCATGAACACTTCAAGGCCGCTCAGTGCTGCCGTGATGGCGGAGAAATACCGTGCCGCCGCTTCGTTTTCGGGGGTCATGCCTGTGCGCTCGCGGGCAGTCCGGTCACCCCTAAGACTGCACGTAGTTTGCCGCGTTGTGCTTCTTCAGCACTTCGTCGAAGCGGCGGGCAAAGGCATCGTCGGCCAGCTTCTTGCGGCGCTGGATGTCGGAGCTGGCGACCATGTTCTTCTCGTGCATTTCGAGCAGGTCGCCGATGTGCTTCTGCGAAGCGGCGCCGATGCCGGCCATGGTCTCCTCGGCGGTGTTGTCGACCTGGCTGCCCAGCGTGTTGATCTTGTGGGCGACGTCCTGCTGGGCGGCGGTCTTCAGCGAATCTTCCAGCGCCTTGTAGAGCACGATGCGCTGTTCGGTATCGATGGTCAGCTTGTTGATCAGCGTCGACTGCGCGGCGATCTGGTTGTTGAGCGAATCGACGAAGGTCTGGAACATCGAGGTGTAGCGCTCCAGCGTCTGGCTCTCGGCCAGCAGCTCCTGCTCCTTGGCCTGCTTTTCATTGTATTCCGTCGCCAGCTTGGAGCGCTCGCCTTCGAGCTGCGTGCGGTCCTTCTGGCTGGTGGAAGCGGCGATCTTGTTCTCGATGTCGAGCAGCATCGGGTTGAGCTCCTCAATGCGCTTCTGCACGGCTTCGAGGTTGGACATGGTGGTCTTGCGGCGCTCGATGACCTGCGACAGGCTGGCCTCAGAAGTCTTGTAGCGCTGGTCGAGGACCTCTTTCTGCGCTTTCAGGATGCCGACAATGGTGTCGGACTTGGCCAGCAATTCCTGCAGATTGCCGGCCAGCGACATGTTGCGGACGCGATCGGTGCGCATGCGCTGCTTGCTCTGGCTGGAGAAGACGCCGACGAAGTTTTCCCAGCCGGTGTAGTTCTTCATGCTCTCGAACTCGGCGCCGAACACGTTGGTGGCGTCCTCCAGCCCGATGATCAGGTCGGCGATATTGCCTTCCATCACCTTCTGCTGCTTCAGCACGTCCTCGATGCGGGCGTTCTCGATGTCGAAATTGGCGTCGCCAATCTTCTTGTCGGCGGTGGCGAGGGTATCAAGCACGGTGCCGGACTGCTCGATCTTGGTGCGCATGTCCTGCACGACCTGCTTGGTCTTGGCAATTTCGGCATCGAAATTCTGCAATGTCGCCATTGGGGCCTCCCGCTTCGGCATCAGGTCGCTGGTCGCGAACAGCGGCGAATATATGTGGGGCATCGGGGGATTGAAAGACGCAAGACAAAACCCGCCCCGAAAACAAAAGAGTCCGCGACAGTCTTGAAAGATAGTGAAGGCGGGGTCATGGCATGATTAGCTCGCAGGTCAAGCGTAGTTCAACTGTCATTGAACTTCTGTGCCGGCAGAGCAGTCAACATCAGCTGGCGCGGATGCCCTGGAAGCCGAGGTCGTCATGCAACGCACCGATGGTTGCTCAGGGCTTGGGATCGGCCTTCAGATAGGCGATGACATTGGCGATGTCGTCGTCATTGCTCAGGCCGGCAAACGCCATCTTGTTGCCGGGCACCTTGAGGCGGGGTGCCTTGAGATATTCGGCGAGGTTGGCTTCATCCCAGACTAGGCCGGCAGCGCCGGCGCCCTTCATCGCCGCGGAGTAGTGACCAAAGCTCTCGGCGCTGCCGGCGGCGCGGCCGACGACGCCCAGCAGATGCGGGCCGACCTTGTCGCGGTCGGTGGCCGCTTCATGGCAGGCCATGCACCGGTTGAAGACGTGCTTGCCCAGGGCCGGGTCACCGCCGGCATGAGCGGCAAGCGAGGTGGCAAGGAGAAGAATGCTGGCGCGCGAAACGGCTCGAAACATGGCTGACCCCGGAGAGCTCTGGCTGGCGGTCTTATAGGACCGAGGCCTTAACAAACGCTGCATCGCAGCAAGATTGGAAGGGATGCCCGATCCGTGTGCATCAGGCAGGGCCAGGGCCGTCAGGCCTGGGTGAAGCCGATGAAATCGTCGGGCGCGGCGCGGCCCATCTCTTCCTCCCAGTGGCGGCGGCAGAGAGACACGTAGACGTCCTTGCCGATCGCCACCTGTTCGCCCTGCCGTGCCACCTTGCCATCGGGGCCGAGGCGCACGACCATCGTCGCCTTGCGGCCGCAGCGGCAAATGGTGCGCACCTCGCGCAGGTCGTCGGCGATGGCCAGCAGCGCGCGCGAACCGGAAAACAGCTTGCCCTGGAAATCGGTGCGCAGGCCGTAGCACATGACCGGGATGTTCAGCCGGTCGGCTATGCGGGCGAGTTGCCAGACCTGCTCTTCCTCGAGGAACTGCGCCTCATCGACGAAGACGCAGTGCACTGTCGTATGTTCATGATGATCGGCGACGCGGGCGAACAAGTCGTCGCCGTCGCGGAACATCTCGGCCTCCGTCTCCAGGCCAATGCGCGACGAGATCAGGCCGCTGTCGCCCTTTTTGTAGTGGCCGGCGACGAACAGCATCGTGCGCATGCCGCGCTCGCGATAATTGTACGACGCCTGCAGCAGCATCGTCGTCTTGCCGGCATTCATCGTCGCATAGTGGAAATACAGTTTGGCCATGCCGCTCTTTTAAGCCGACTTGCTGCCGCGCGGGGAGAGGCCGCCGCCGCATTCCCCCAAAAAACGACGCCCACGCGGCACAAAGGCAGGAAGCGTGTCGCTGATTGGCCAGCCCGCGCCGTTGATCGTGATTGCCTTAATGCTTGAAACCACACCAGAATGGTGTTTGGCTGACGAAACAAGGCGGGCAGAGAAACCGTAACTTCGCTACCGCCAAAGAATCGCAATGGGAGAATATCTATGTCGCGTATGAATTCCTTCGTCGCCGGCCTCGGCCTGGCGGCTCTGCTGTCCACGAGCGCTGCCTTCGCCGGCGATCCGGCAAGCTGCAAGGCGGTGCGCCTCTCCGATGTCGGCTGGACCGATATCCAGGCGACGACCGGCGTCGCCTCCGTGCTGCTCACCGCGCTCGGCTACGAGCCACAGGTGATCCAGCTTTCGGTCCCGGTGACCTATGCGTCACTGAAAAACAAGGACCTCGACGTCTTCCTGGGCAACTGGATGCCGTCGATGACCAACGACATCAAGGACTACACAGCCGACGGCTCGGTGGAGACCATCAGCGAAAATCTCAGCGGCGCCGGCTACGGCATCGTGGTGCCGACCTATGTCGCGGACGCCGGCGTCAAGACGCTGACCGACCTTGGCAAGTTCAAGGACAAGTTCGACGGCAAGATCTATGGCATCGAGGCTGGCAATGACGGCAACCGCATCATCCTCGACATGATCAAGAACCCGAAGGACAATCTCGAAGGCTTCGAGCTGGTCGAATCCTCGGAGGCAGGCATGCTCACCCAAGCCGAGCAGTCGATCAAGAACAATGAGTGGATCGCCTTCCTCGGCTGGACGCCGCATCCGGTGATGGGCGCCATGAAGATCACCTATCTCGATGGCATGGGCGACAGCGGCTTCGGCGCCGCCACCGTGTCTACCAATGTCCGCAAGGGCTACACGACGGAGTGCCCGAATGTCGGCAAGTTCATCGCCAACCTGAAGTTCAATCTCGATATGGAAGGCGAGATGATGGACGCGATCCTCAAGGGTGGCGACGCCAACACGGCCGCGACCGACTGGCTGAAGAAGCATCCGGACGCGGTTGCTCCGTGGATTGCCGGTGTGACCACTTTCGATGGCGGCGACGCGGCTGCGGCCGTGAAGACTGCGCTCGGAAGCTGAGCCGGCCTTGCGTTCGGCGTGACCGATCAAGAGGGGGCAGTCACTGTAGAAAGGGCTGCCCTTTTCCATATCCTGTGACAAGATGACCGTCCGGCAAGGACGGCGACTGAGAGGGGCAAGATGGATCCGATTTCAAAATTCTTGGTCAGTTATAAGATCCCCATAGGCGCCTGGGGAAAGGCCTTTTTCACTTTCCTCACCGACAATTTCAACACCTTCTTCCGCGGCCTCTCCGGCGGCCTGAATTTCCTCCTCGACGGAGTGGTCGACACGCTGCTTCTGATACCGCCCGTCCTTCTCATCGCGTTGATTGCGCTGCTTGCCTATTACCTGCAGCGATCGAGAGGCCTGGCAGTGGCCGTCTTTCTCGGATTGCTGTTCATCCTCAACCAGAACCTCTGGAAGCAGACGGTGGAGACGCTGGTGCTGGTGGTTGCCGCTGCCGCCGCCTCGATGGCCATCGGTGTGCCACTCGGTATCTGGGCCGCTCACAAGCCGAAGGTCTACCGCATCATGCTGCCGGTGCTCGACCTGATGCAGACGCTGCCGACCTTCGTCTACCTGATACCGGTGCTGACGCTGTTCGGCCTTGGCAACGCGCCCGGCCTCATCGTCACCATCATCTTCGTCATCCCGACCTCGGTTCGTCTCACGCATCTCGGCGTCGTCTCGGTGCCGAAGTCGATCGTCGAGGCAGGCGAGGCCTTCGGCGCCACCAAGAGACAGCTACTCTGGAAAGTGGAGCTGCCCTCGGCGCTGCCGACCATCATGGCCGGTCTGACACAGTCGATCATGCTGTCGCTGTCGATGGTGGTGTTTGCCGCACTGATCGGCGCCGGCGGCCTTGGCACCGAAATCAACCGAGCGCTGGGCTCGCGCAAGATCGACCTCGGGCTTGAAGCCGGCCTCGCCATCGTCGTGCTGGCCATCGTGCTGGACCGGATGACGCGCATTGGCGTGGGAGGCAAGAAATGACCGTCGCCGTTGACTTCAGGAATGTCGACATCATGTTCGGCCAGGACCAGGCCGGCGCGCTGGCGATGGTCGACGCCGGCGCTACCCGTGCCGAGATTCTAGAAAAGACCGGCAATGTGCTGGGCTGCGCAGGCGCCAGCCTGACCGTGCACGAGGGGGAGATTTCCGTGCTGATGGGCCTGTCCGGCTCCGGCAAGTCGACGCTGCTCAGGGCCGTCAACCGGCTGAACGTCGTTTCGCGCGGCCAGGTTCTGGTCAAGGACGGCGACGGCACGGTCGACGTCGTCACCTGCGATGAGGTGACGCTGAGAAGGCTGCGGCAGAAGCAGGTCGCCATGGTGTTCCAGCAGTTTGGCCTGCTGCCTTGGCGCACGGTGGAGGAGAATGTCGGCCTCGGCCTCGAACTCGCCGGCGTGCCGGAGGCCGAGCGCAAGGAGCGCGTGCAGCGCCAGCTCAAGCTGGTCAATCTCGACCAGTGGTCGAAGAAATACGCGCACGAGCTGTCTGGCGGCATGCAGCAGCGTGTCGGCCTGGCCCGTGCCTTCGCCACCGAAGCGCCGATCCTATTGATGGACGAGCCGTTCTCGGCGCTCGACCCGCTGATCCGCACCAAGCTGCAGGATGAGCTGCTGCAGCTGCAGGCCGAATTGAAGAAGACCATCATCTTCGTCAGCCACGACCTCGAGGAGGCGCTCAAGATCGGCACCCATATCACCATCATGGAGGGTGGACGCATCGTGCAGACCGGCGCGCCGGAAGACATCGTGCTGCGGCCCGCCAACGACTATGTTCGCGACTTCATCGCCAATGTGAATCCGCTGTCGGTGCTGACCGCCTGGAACGTCATGCGCGACCGCCGCGACCTGGAGCACGGCAAGGACGGCTGGGTGTGGCTCGACCGACGCAAGACGACGCGCTTCCAGATCGACGAGCACGGGCTGGTGGCGGCGGCCGAACGCGATGGCAAGCCTGCGGTGTGGGTGTCGTGCGCCGATGTCGAGGGCCAGCCGGAGGAAGTGGCGCAAGTGTTCTGGGCCAATCCCGGCACCTCGCTGAAGACCGTGATGCTGGCCATGCATCGCTCGCAGACAGCACCCGTGGCACTGTTCGACGACCAGTCGCGCTTTGTCGGCGCCATCGGCATCCGCGACGTGCTGAGCGCGGTGCTGCGGCGCTAGCAATAGAGGAGCGGCGAGACCTCCCTCAACTATCAGGAAAAGGCGCTTTGGAGCGGATTTTGGGTTGGCTGTCTAAACCGCGGACCGCGCAAACTGCGCTCGGGGTACTGCTCGTAATTGCGATGCGATCGATCCTGGAGTTTTTCAGGATCGGCGGTGCGAGCGGCACGCAACTGAGTGCAAATCAGCTCTTTTATATCGAAGGGACGCTCGCAGCCATCATTGCCGCATTGGCAGTTCTTGTCCTGCATGCATTCGGGCGGCATGGTTGGGCGACCCTCTTCAGCGGCGCAGCGATAGTTGCTCTGCTGGCATGGAAGATCGCCGTCATTCGTTGAAAAACGGCAAAACGGGAACACATCCGAGGCGACCTGCGTCAGGCCGCCAGCGGCAGGCGCAGCTCGGTCAGCAGGCCGCCGCCCGCGTTGTTGGACAAGCGGACTTCGCCACCGGCAGCACGCGCGATGTTGCGGGCAATGGTCAGGCCGAGGCCGAGACCGCCGGTCTGGCGGTTGCGGGATTGTTCGAGGCGCACGAAAGAGCCGAACACTGCGTCGATCTGCGCCTGCGGTATGCCCGGGCCCTCGTCGCGGATGGTGAGCAGGATCATGTTTTCCGACCGGCGCAGGGAAAGATGCGCCTTCTTGCCGTAGGTGACGGCGTTCTGCACCAGATTGGTGACGCAGCGCCTGAGCGCGACCGGCCGCGCCATGCAGATCAGGCCGCGCGAGCGGGTGTCGTCGTCGAACGTGACCTCGTCATAGCTGTCGGCGATCGACTCCACGAGCGACCAGAAATCGATGCGTTCGCTCTTTTCCTCGGTCACCTCGAAGGTGGCGAAGTCGATCACCGAGCTGGCGATGCTCTCGACATCGGCGAGATCGTGCGCCAGCGCCTCGCGAACCGCCGATTTGCGCAACAGCTCCAGGCGCAGGCGCATCCTGGTCATCGGGGTGCGCAGATCATGCGCCAATGCCGCCGCAAGATGTTCGCGGTCCTCGACATATTCGCGCAACCTTGCCTGCATTGCGTTGATCGCCTTGGCGGCGGCACGCACCTCGCGGCTGCCGCCCTCGGCGATCGGCGGGCTCTTCAAATCCTTGCCGATCCGGTTCACGGCGGTTTCCATCATCCGGTAGGGTGCGGTCAGCCGGCGCAGCGACCAGATCGACATGATCACAACCAGCCCGGCGATCAGCGAATAAAGCGGCAGGCTGTCGAAGCTCAGGATCGGGCCGACGGGCGTGATCGGCTCGGTGAAGTTCAGCCATTGGCCGTCGGCGAAGCGCAGCGACGCCGTCAACTTGTCGCTCTGGGCAAAGTTGGCGGCCAGCACCAGGAGGTCGCGCTCCACCTGGCCGATATCGGGTCCTGGCGCCATGCCGGTGGCGTCGTCGGCCTCGCGCGTCGCCGGATCGCGGCGCACGCGCGCGTCGGTGATGCCGAATTTCGACAGCCGGCCAACGAGGATGTCTTCGAGCTCCGCCAGTTCGTCGTCGCCGGCGATCGACGAGGTGACCGCGGGCGTGTCCGTGACGGTGAGCGCGTAGGTGGAATTGAACAGGCCGGTCGCCGTCGCCTTGCGCTGCTCCGGACTGGCGTCATGCATGAGTTGCACCAACGCGAAGGCACGGTCGTTGAGGCGATAAAGGTCGACGACGTCGTTGGCGGCGGCGCGGTCGCGCGACACGATGTAGAGGGTCGCGACCTGGCTGATCAGCAGGCCGGCGATGACGATCAGCAGCACCCAGACAGGCAGGGTCTGCGGCAGGAAACGTCTCATTCGGAGGTCGTCTCGGGCAGGAACTGGTAGCCGCCGCTGCGCACGGTCAGGATCAGCTTGGGTGTTTTCGGGTCGTCTTCCATCTTGCGCCGCAACCGGCTGACCAGGATGTCGATGCTGCGGTCGAAGGAGTAGTCGCTGTCGCCGCCGGACAGTTCGATGAGCTGATCGCGGGTCAGCACACGCTGCGCGCTCTTGACGAAGGTCTGCAGTAAATTGAATTCCGCCATGGTCAGCTCGACCCTGACATCGTCGGGGGCGATCAGCCGGCGCCGCGAACAGTCCATCGTCCAGCCGGCGAAGCGGTAGATCTGCTTGGTGGTGGCGCGCTTGGGCTCCGTGGCGCCATTGCGCCGCAGCACGGCGCGGATGCGCGCCAGAAGCTCGCGCGGGTCGAACGGTTTGGGCACATAGTCGTCGGCACCCATCTCCAGGCCGACGACGCGGTCGGTGGTCTCGGTGACGGCGGTCAGCATGATGATCGGTGTCGAGTACTGGGCGCGAAGGTCGCGGCACAGCTCCAGCCCGCTCTTGCCGGGCAGCATCACGTCGAGGACGATGAGATCCACCTGCGCGCGGCGCAGGATGGCCTCCATCTCGGTGCCGTCGGCGGCAACCGAGGTGTGCAGGCCCCGCTTCTGGAAGAACTCCTGCAGCAGGTCGCGGATGCCCTTGTCGTCATCGACGATCAGTATGTGTGCGTCGGATTTCACAGCAGCCCTGTCATTGTTGATCGCCAAGCCGTTCTGTCGCAACCCACACGATAGAATTCAGGCCATATGTTGGCCAGTGGTGATGATGCGATCACATCGGCTTTCTCAGACACAATCCAGAAACAAAATTCTACAGTTCAGAAAAACTCCTGAAAAAATACAAAGGCATAACTGGTCTCGTGGCGGTCAGGTCATCGGCTGCGACGCTAGTCTCCGGGTTTACGGATAAACCGATGCCAAGGTTGTCGATCAGTTTGTTGGGTGCGTTGCTGGGCATTTGCCTGGTCACTGCCGCTGTCGGACAATCGGACGCAAAGGCGACGCTCACCACCCGGAGCGAACGGTGCGCCAATCTCAGCCACCAATTCGATGAAGCCCTCGAAACCCATGCCGCGGCAACGCAGGTCACCGCGGCAAAGGCACTTCAGAGAAAGGGCAACCGGTACTGCGCCGCCAAGAAACAGGCACAGGGCATCCGGATGCTCGCCAACGCTTTGAAGCTGCTTGGAGTGACACCGAACGATCCGGTTCAATGACACTCGAAACTCGACCTGCATAAAAGGGAAATGAAGCCATGAAAAAGTCCATTCTCTCCGCCACCGGTCTCGCCGTTGCTCTCGCCTTCGCGATGCCGGCTCTCGGCAATGCCGCTGCCACCACGACCGCTGCTCCGGCCGCTACCACCACCACCACTGCTCCGGCGGCGACGACGCCTGCCAAGCCGGCCGTGAAGAAGGTCGTCGCCAAGAAGCCGGTCAAGAAGCACAAGAAGCACAAGAAGGTTGCCCCGAAGGCGACTCCGAAGGCCTAATCCAGGTCCTGCTTCGCAAGCTTGTCTTGCAACAAGGCCGCTTCAGCTGGAATTCGGCTGGAGCGGCCTTCTGCCAATCCGCTTGACGATGCCGTGTACCGGCAAATCGAAGCGATCTGATGCAACTGACCCTTGGCCGAAGCCTGAAAACCGGCAGCTTCCAGCCAGGCACCTCGATCAAGCTCAACCCGATCGCAATGCCGGCCGTGTAGGACATTCCGCATGAAGAAGCGGCTTTCGTCCATTCTGCGCTCGATGGTGCTCGGCGGCCTGGTTACCACCGGCGTCGCCAGGGTGGTGATCCTGTTCACTGCCAGCCCGGTGCCGGATCCGGCCAGCGGACGCACCGAGCCTTCGCTGTTCGCACCGGCGATTTCCACCGACTGGGACTACATCACGCCGGCACAGACCTGGCTGCTGATCATGTTCACCGGCGCAACGCTGATCTGCGTCGTCGCGTGGCCGATGGCGGCATGGCTGGAACGCCGCGCGGATCCGGGCGCAAACCGCGTTCGGCCCGATATGCCGTCCGTCACGGCGGCGCGGCAGATTCCGGGGCGCCGCATGTTCGGCCGTCACGGCCGTTGAACGGCAACCGGCACTTTCCCACATAGTTTGTGAATGGCCGCGCTCGCCGGACGGCGGTTTTGCGCGTCAATCAAAATAGACGGGCGCTTTCGGCGATGCCAGAATGCGAGCCGGATGGCTTACGAAAACTGTCGGTTCCGATGCCTGAAATCACCACAAAACCGCGTACCCAGGTCAAGCCGCAGACCGAGCGGCCAAAGCTCTACAAGGTCATCCTCATCAATGATGATTTCACGCCGCGCGACTTCGTGGTGACGGTGCTGAAGGGTGAGTTCAAGCTGAGCGAAGACCAGGCGCACAGGATCATGATCACCGCGCACCGGCGCGGCGTCTGCGTCGTTGCCGTCTTCACCAAGGATGTCGCCGAGACCAAGGCGACACGGGCCACCGATGCCGGCAAGGCCAAGGGCTACCCGCTGCTGTTCACGACCGAGCCTGAAGAGTAGTCCTACCGCCCCTCGCGGTACCACATCGAACCCATTGCCAGAAGCAGCAGGCCGAGGCCTAGGAAGCCGCCGAACAGCGGCACGCGCGAGACGGCCTTGAGCACGCTGTCGTCCGTCGTGCGCAGGCCGATCCAGTCGCTGCCGGATGCATCGCCGGCCGAGCGCACCGGCACGACGGAAGGCAGCGTCACGGCGCTGCCGAGGGCCGAGGATGACGCCAGCCGCCGCACGCTGCCGCCGGTGGCTTCCGCCGGAGCCCTCAGCCGGTTTTCGGTGGAGATGACATCGGCGAATTCCGGTGCGTTGACCGGTCCGACATGGGCGAGCGCGGTGAGGTCGCCATTGGCGACCTGGTAGAGGCCGATCTCGCTGGTCTCGACGCTGCCAAGGAAGACACCGGGCTCGGATTTCTCGAGCTTGACGGTCAGGGTCTTGCCGGAGGGGGTGATGATCTGCGCGGGGCCGGGATCGTCGGCCATCGTCTGGCGGCGGATTTCCAGCACCATGCCGCGGCCATCGGCGGTCAGCCGCTCCTCCTCGAGCTCGGGCTCCTTCATCAGCCAATGTGCAATGCGCCGGTAGAGCTGGACATGCGGGCCGCCGCCCTCGAAGCCGCGCGCCCACAGCCAGCCCTGGTCGGACAGAAGCATGCCGACGCGGCCTTCTCCCTTGCGGTCGAGCAGCAGCAGCGGCCGGTTGTCGGCGCCCTTCATCACCACTTCGCCTTCGGGATTCTGCACGCCGATGGTGCGGAACCAGCGGCTCCAGTGCGGCGGCTCGGTGGCCGAACCGTCGAGCCCGCGCGTCACCGGATGGCGCTGGCCAAGATCGGTGAGGCGCGGATAGAAGGCCTTGTCGACCACCTCGCCGGTCGGCATAGCCGGCAGGGCCGACATCAGCGGCGTGCGCGCGATTGAGCTTTCGCCGGCATATTCAGGACCGGCCGCGATCAGCAGCGCACCGCCCTTTTCAACATATTCGGAGATGTAGTCGTAATAGAGGATCGGCAGCACGTCGCGGTGCTGGTAGCGGTCGAAGATGATGAGGTCGAAATCCTTGATCTTCTCGACGAACAGCTCGCGGGTCGGGAAGGCGATCAGCGACAATTCGTTGATCGGCGTGCCGTCCTGCTTTTCCGGCGGCCGCAGAATGGTGAAATGGACGAGATCGACCGAGGCGTCGGATTTCAACAGGTTGCGCCAGGTGCGCTCGCCCGCGTGCGGCTCGCCGGAGACGAGCAGCACACGCAGGTTTTCGCGGATGCCGTCGATGAGCGCGATGGCGCGGTTGTTGGTGTCGGTCAGTTCGCCCGGCTCACGGTCGATGGCAAGCTCGACGATGTTGCGGCCGGCGCCCGGAATGGTCACCTGCAGCGGCATGGCTTGGCCGACGGTGGCATGTTCGACCGCGACCTGCTCACCATTGACGGAGACGCGCACATCGACCGGGCCGGTCTGGTTTTCCGTCGAGATGACCCGGTATGTCATGTCGAGCGGCTTGCCGACAAGGCCGAAGCGCGGCGCGTTCTCGAAGCGGATGCGGCGGTCCTTCTCATGGTCGTTGCCGGTGATCAGGGCATGCAGCGGGGCGTTGAAATCGGGGCTGCCTGCGGGCGCGTCATGCACCTCGCCATCGGTGATCATGATGGCGCCGCCGATGCGCGACGGCGGCACGTCGCGGAAGGCGCCTTCGAGCGCGCCGAACAGCCGTGTCTCGGTGCGCTCCTCGGCGGCTTGCGACTTGCCGGCCTCGACGACGCGCACGTCGAACTGCTTGAAGCGCCCGAGCCGCTGCTGCAGCCCGGCCAGCGCCTCGTCGGTCTGCCTGGTGCGGTCGCCGATATCCTGGCTCTGGCTGCGGTCGACGATGAGGGCAACGACGCTTTTCAGCGGCTCGCGTTCCTCGTTGAGGAACACCGGGTTGAACAGCGCGGCGGCGAGCGCCAGCAGGGCGACGAAGCGGAAGACGGCGCCACGCTGGCGAAACCACAGGCCGACGAGTGCCAGCAGCGCCAACGGCACCAGCACCAAGGCCAGCAATGGCCACGAGATCAGCGGTTCGAGGGAGATCGACCAGTTCATGCCTTACGCTCCCCCTTGTGGGGAGGGGCGATCCGCGTGGGGTGCGCAACGAAGAATGTCATCCTTACTGCCCCAGCCGTTCGAGCAGTATGGGCACGTGCACCTGATCGGATTTGTAGTTGCCGGTCAGCATGTACATCATGATGTTGACGCCGGCGCGCAGCGCGTAGATGCGCTGCATCGGGTCCGCCGGCACGGTCGGCAGCAACGGATCGCCATTCTCGTCGACCGCCCAGGCGCCGGCGAAATCATTGGCGGTGATCATGATCGGCGAGACGCCGTCGCCGGTGCGGACCGGCCGGTTCTCGGCGTTGCTGGCGTCGAGCGAGGCCTCGACCCAGAGCGGGCTGCCACTGAAGCGGCCGGGAAACTCGGGCAGGATGAAGAAGGATTTGGTCAGCACGTGGTCGGACGGCACCGGCTCCAGCGGCGGCACGTTGAGGTTGCCGAGGATGTCGCGCAGCCGCTCCGTCGCCGGGCTGGTCGAATCGGCGCCGATGCCGTTGGCGAACTGGTCGCGGGTGTCGAACAGCACCGTGCCGCCTTGCTGCATATAGGCGTCGATGCGGGCGATCGCGGCCGGGCTCGGCATCGGTGCGGCCGGATCGATCGGCCAGTAGATTAGGGGATAGAACGACAGTTCGTCCTTCGCGATATCGACGCCGGCCGGCGCGCCGGGTTCAAGTGCCGTCTTTTCCACCAGGAAACGGGTCAGGCCCTCGAGCCCGGCACGGCTGATCGAATCGTCGCCTGGCACCCCGGTCAGCACGTAGGCGATGCGGGTCTTGGAAATGGCCTCTATTGCCGCCTCGTCGCCTGGCTTGGCATCGTCGGCGCGGGCAGGATCGGAATGGCCAAACAGCGCGCCCAGCGCAATCAGGATCGCGGCGGTGGTTGTCACGGCACCGGCACGGCGGGGCTGGCGCGCAAACAGGCCGCCCATCCAGAACACCGCCAGCGTGTCGAGCAGCATCAGCCCCAGAGCGGCCGCGACCAGCGCGCCCTTCAGGTTGCGCGATTCATCAAAGGCATACTGGATCGACGTGACGGGAACAGCGATTTGCGGACGCGCCAGCGGTGCAAGCGTGCTTGCGGCATCGAGCAAATTGTGGGCGAAGACGCCAGCCTCGGTACCGTAAAGGCCGGGCGGGTTCTCGAAAGTCACCGGCAGCGCGCCGGCGCCCGGCACCAGCGGCCGTGCGTCCGGTGTCGGCGGCACCAGCGACCCATCGGCAGCGATCATACGGTAGGGCGCCAGCGAGGTGGCGGCGGCTTCGGCATTGGCGATCGCCGCGCCCTGGTTGCGTGACAGCTGCACGATGCGGCGCAGCATCTCGACGAAGCTGCCCGAGATCGGCAGGTTCGACCAGGTCGCCTCGGGCGTGACATGGAACAGCACCAGCGTGCCCTTGCCTTTCTTCAGCCCGGTGACCAGCGGCGTGCCATCGGCGAGTGCGGCCCAGGTGCGCTCGACGATGTCGGGCGTCGGTTCGGCCAGCACCTGCCTGCTGACGGTGACTTCGGTGGGCGGGGCAAGATCGGCGAACGGGCCGGCCTTGGGGAATTCGGTGACCGGCTGCGGCGACGTCCATGACAGCGCGCCGCCGAGCGAACGCTCGCCGGTGCGCAGGCGCACCGGCAGCAGGTCGTCGTCATTGCCGGCGGCAGCCAGCCGCGAGCCGGCGAAACGCACCAGCGTGCCGCCATTGTCGACCCAGTCGACCAGCCTTTGCCGGACCTGTTCGGGAATGGTGCCGATGTCGGCCATGACGATCATCGCCGGCTTCTGGTCGAGGATTTGCGGGATGGCGTCGGCGAGATCGGCGCTGGAGGGTTCGACCAGATCGGCGAAAGGCTGCAGCGCGCGCCTGATGTAGTAGAGCGGCGACAAAAGCGGCTGCGCCTGGTCGGCCTCGGCCTGCGACAGCAGCCCGACGCGGCGGCGCTTGGAGCTTTCGTCGAGCACCCGCACGGCACCGGCCTGACGCTCGCCGTCGAGCGCGATCGAGGCGAAGTCGTTGCGCAGCTCGAACGGCACCGCCATGGTGCCGGTGGCGGTGGTTTCGCCAGGGGAAAAGGTCAGCGTCGCATCGGCGATGCGGCGACCCTTGTCGTCGAAGGCGCCGGCGGTGACCTGTGCCGGGGCCGGGTCGCCCGGCGCACGGATGGCGGTGAGCGCAAAGCCGTCGACCTGGTTGTCGGCGGCGGTCAGGCCGGTCAGCGACAGCCGGTCGGAACTCGCCCAGACGACGCGGGCGGCATTTTTCGACAAAAGCGTGTTGAAGGCGGCCTCGTCGCCCTTCGCCGCCAGTCCGTCGGCGAGCACGGCGACGCTGGCGCCGGGCAAGGCGTCCAGCACACCGGCGACGCGGGCATAGACGGCGGGCCGGTCGGTCGGGATCGGCCGCGGCTTGGCGGCACGCAGCCGGTCGAGGGCAGCGGCGGCATCGAAGGGGCCGATCTCCGAATTGGGCTTTTCGGCGGTGAAGGCGATGATGACCGGCACGCCGTTCGAGCGGGCGTCGTTGATCAGCCGCTCGGCGGTGGCGACGCGCTTGTTCCAGTCGGCGGCACTTGCCCAGTCATTGTCGATGACCAGGGCCAGGGCGGCGCCCTCGGCCGGCAGTTTTTCGCGCGGGTTGAACACCGGCTCGGCAAGTGCCGCGACGATCAGGGCCGCCATCAGGAGCCTGAGCAGCGTCAGCCACCACGGGCTCTGCTGCGGCGTCTCCTCGCGCTTCAGCACGCGCGCCAGGATCTTCAGCGGCGGGAAGATTTCCATGTGCGGCTTGGGCGGCGTCAGCCGCAACAACCACCAGATCACCGGCAGTGCCAGCAGGCCCCACAGCACCATGGGGGCGCCAAAGGAGAGCGGCAGCCAGCTCATGCGACGGCCTTTCCGGGCTGAGCGCTGCCACCGGTCAGCCCGGCATGACCTTTGGTCAGCCCGGCATGACCGCCATCGGCGGTCATCGCCATATGCAGGCGCACCAGCGCGTCGGACGCCAACCGATCGGTGTGGTTGACGGTAAAGCTCCAGCCGAGCCGCCTGCACCAGGCGGCCAGTTCGTGGCGGCGGGCGGTGTAGAGCAGGCGGTAGTCATCGCCGAGCATTTCGGCGCGGCCGGCGGTCAGCTTGTCGCCGGTCTCAGGATCGGTGAATTCGGTGCGGCCGGCATAGGGGAAGGTTTCCTCGGCCGGATCGGCGACCTCGATCAGATGCGCGCGCACGCCGTGGCGGGCAAGCACGTCGAGCCAGGCCATCGTCTCCTCGACCGGGTCGAGGAAATCGCTGGCGATGACGATGTCGCAGAAGCGGCGGATGTCGGACAGGTCGGGCTTGGCCGGCAACTCGCCGGCATGCATGAGCTGCGCGGCGATGCGCTCGGCGCCGTTGCGGGCGGTGAACGGATCGGTGAGGCCCGGCCAGGCGATGCGTTCGCCGCTGCGCGACAACAATTCGGCCATGGCCAGCGCCAGCACCAGCGCGCGCGATTGCTTGGACACACTGGCGCCGGTTGATTTGTAGAGCATCGACGGCGAGGGGTCGGCCCACAGCCAGACCGTATGGGCGGCTTCCCATTCGCGGTCGCGCACATAGGTATGATCGTCACGGGCCGAGCGGCGCCAGTCGATGCGCGAGGAATCGCCTTCGACATAGGGCCGGAACTGCCAGAAATTCTCGCCGATGCCGCGCTTGCGGCGGCCATGCCAGCCGGCGATCACGGTGTTGACGACGCGGCGCGCCTCGACCAGCAGGTCTGGCACAAGCGAGGCCCGCAACCGGCCACGCGCGAGCGCGTCGCGCGTCGCTGCCGGAGCCTGGACCTCGCCGATGCGCGCCATCAAATCCCTTTCACGAGCTTCGCCACCACGTCGCGCACGCTGGTGCCTTCGGCGCGGGCGGCGAAGGTCAGCGCCATGCGATGCTGCAGCACCGGCTCGGCCAGCGCGCGGACATCGTCGATGGAGGGCGCCAGCCGTCCGTCGTAAAGCGCGCGCGCCCTTGTGCACAGCATCAGCGCCTGGCTGGCGCGCGGGCCGGGGCCCCAGGCGACATGCTTGTCGGTCTCGGCGTTGCCCTGGCCGGGACGCGCCGAGCGCACCAGCGTCAGGATCGCCTCGACGACGCTTTCTGGCACCGGCATGCGGCGGATCAGCGTCTGGATTTCCTTTAGCCGCACCGGCTGCAGCACGTTCTGCGCCTTCGCGTCCTCGATGCCGGTGGTTTCCAAAAGGATGCGGCGCTCGGCCTCGATCTCGGGATAGAGGATGTCGACCTGCATCAGGAAGCGGTCGAGCTGGGCCTCCGGCAGCGGATAGGTGCCCTCCTGCTCCAGCGGGTTCTGCGTCGCCAGCACATGGAAGGGCGCCGGCAGGTCGTGGCGGGCGCCGGCGATGGTGACGTGGTATTCCTGCATCGCCTGCAGCAGCGCCGACTGGGTGCGCGGCGAGGCGCGGTTGATCTCGTCGGCCATCAAAAGCTGAGCGAAGATCGGCCCGGAGATGAAACGGAAGGAGCGCTTGCCGAACTCGTCCTGCTCCATCACCTCGGAGCCGAGGATATCCGACGGCATCAGGTCGGGCGTGAACTGGATGCGGCGCGAATCGAGGCCGAGCACGACGCCCAGCGTCTCGACCAGCTTGGTCTTGGCGAGGCCCGGCACGCCGACCAGCAGCGCGTGGCCGCCGGCCAGCAGCGCCACCAGCGTGCGCTCGACGACGCTCTCCTGGCCGAAGATGACCCGGCCGACCCCGTCGCGAACCCTGGAGATGTCGGCCAGCGCCTTCTCGGCCTCGGCGATCATGTCGGTTTCGCTGATCGGGCTTTCCTTGACCATCACGCTCATGCAGCTTCGATCCCTTTGGTTGGAAATACCGGCACGCACCATAGCATAGGTTGCCGCGATTCGGCCTCGCGTGGCGCCTATGTCAAAACTTAAATCACAGACTTAGGCTGACAAGCGGAACAACAGTGACTATTTCGTGACCATGACGGAACACTCCGAACATCGCGAACAAAGCCTTACGACCGCCACCGAGGCGCGCGCTCTCGAGGCGCTGATCGCGCGCGCGGCCCGTGCCGGCAAGGGCGCGGCGCCGGTCGAGCGCTGGAATCCCGATTTCTGCGGCGATCTCGATATGGAGATCAAGGCCGACGGCACCTGGTTCTACCTGGGTACGCCGATCGGCCGCATGCCGCTGGTGCAGCTTTTCTCCTCGGTGCTGCGCAAGGACGCGGACGGCAGGACTTATCTGGTGACGCCAGTGGAGCGGGTCGGCATCCGCGTTGCCGATGCGCCGTTCGTCGCCGTCGAGATGGATGTTTCGGGCAGCGGCGGCGAACAGATCATCACCTTCCGCACCAATGTCGGCGATGTTGTCGAAGCCGGGCCTGAGCGGCCGCTGCGCTTCGTCGACGAGAGCGACACCGGCGGCCTGAAGCCCTATGTGCTGGTGCGCGGGCGGCTGGAGGCGCTGGTGGCGCGGCCAGTGATGTACGAACTGGTCGGGCATGGCGAGGAGGTCGAGATCGGCGGCAAGACCATGTTCGCCGTGCGCTCCAAGGGCGCGGTCTTTCCGATCATGCCGGCGGACCAGTTGAAGCGGCTGAGCGCGTGATGGACCAGGTGTCGCCGGCGCCGTTTTCGTCCGCGGATTTTCGCGGGCGCTTTGCCGCGCAGCCGGATGCGCATGCCGGCGACGACTATGGCGATCATCGCTTCAATCCCGGCCACCCGCGCCTCAACCAGGGGAAGGTGCTGCGCAATGCCGCGGTGCTGATCCCGGTGGTCGATCATGACGGCGATGCGACGGTTCTTTTGACCAAACGGGCCGAAAAGCTGCGCAACCATTCGGGGCAGGTGGCCTTTCCCGGCGGCACCATCGATCCGACCGATGCCAGTCCGGAAGCGGCGGCGCTGCGCGAGACCTTCGAGGAGATCGGCCTTGGCCGCGATCGCGTCGAGATCATCGGCCGCATGCCTGACTATGTCGCCGGCAGCGGTTATCGCATCGCGCCGGTGCTGGGCATCGTACGGCCGGGTTTCCAGTTGCGGCTCAATGCCGACGAGGTCGACGCTGCCTTCGAAGTGCCGTTGCGCTTCCTGATGGACCCGGCCAACCACAAGCGCGACAGCCGTATGTGGAACGATCTCGAATGGTTCTTCTACGACATGCCTTATGGCGACCGACGCATCTGGGGCGTCACCGCGGGCATCATCCGTACGCTCTATGAAAGGCTCTATGCGTGAGTGTCTCGATCGCGGGCAGGGCCGACTGGCTCGGCGACAAGCATCTGCAGCGCCTGCTGGCCGCACTGGCGAAAGGCGGTGAAGAGGCGCGTGTCGCAGGCGGCGCCGTGCGCAACACGCTGATGGGGCAGCCGGTCGCCGACGTCGACATCGCCACCACGTGTCTGCCGCAGGAAACCATCCGCCGCGCCGAGGCGCAAGGCTTCAAGGCGGTGCCGACCGGCATCGAGCATGGCACGGTCACCGTTGTCGCCGGCGGCAAGCCCTATGAGATCACCACCTTGCGCGCCGATATCGAGACCGACGGCCGTCGCGCCAAGGTGTCGTTCGGGCGCGACTGGAAGCTTGACGCCGAGCGGCGCGACTTCACCATCAACGCGCTCTATGCCGAGGCCGACGGCGCTGTCATCGATCTGGTCGGCGGCATCGCCGACATCGAGGCGCGCCGGCTGCGCTTCATCGGTGACCCGGAAGCGCGCATCCGTGAGGATTATCTGCGCATCCTGCGCTTCTTCCGTTTCTTCGCCTGGTATGGCGACGGCCGGCCGGACGCCGAGGGACTGAAAGCCTGCGCCCGGCTGAAGGAAGGGCTGGCCCAGCTTTCGGCCGAGCGCATCTGGTCGGAACTGAAGAAGCTTTTGTCGGCGCCGGATCCCTCGCGGGCGCTGCTCTGGATGCGGCAGGCCGGCGTCTTGACCGCCGCGCTGCCGGAAAGCGAGAAATGGGGCATTGATGCGATCCATGGGCTGACCAAAGCCGAGAAGGACCTGGGCTGGGCACCCGACCCGCTGCTCAGGCTGCAAGCGATCGTTCCGCCGGATGCCGCCCGCATGAAGACGCTCGCCGAGCGGCTCAAATTTTCGACCGCTGAAGCGGATCGCCTGCGCCATTGGGCGCTGGCCACTGCCGTCGAGCCGAAGACGACCGAGGCTGAGCTGGCAAAGCGGCTCTACCGCGGCGACCGGCAAGCGTTTGTCGATCGTCTGCGGCTGTCGCTTGCGGCAGCGCGGGTGCGCGCTGTCGACGACAATGACGCGCTGCTTGAAGCCGGTGGTTTTTCGCGCCTGCTGGCGTTCGCCCTGAAATGGAAAAAGCCGTCGTTTCCGCTAAAGGGCGCCGATCTGACGGCGCTCGGCGCAACTCCAGGGCCGAAGCTCGGCGAAATCCTCAAGAACCTTGAGGCGGAATGGGTCGAAGCGGGATTTGCGTCCGATCGCGGCGCGCTGCTTGAACGCGCCGCGGAAGCCCTGAAAGCCGGGTAGGATATCTGTCAATTCAATTCCGGCAATTCCGTATCACGCCGCGTCGCGGGTCTTCTCGATGCGCGAACGGATCGCCTCGATCATCGTCTCGCGGATGACCGCCTCGCCATGCGTCTCGCGCATGTGCTCGACGGCACGACGCATGACCTCGGCCTCTTCATCGGCACGCGTATGCCAGTCACAGCCGGGAACAAGCGACCCGCAGTGAAATTCCTTCATCGGATTTCTCCTTTTCCTCCGTGGAGCCCGAGGCCCCGATACTTTTTGGCTCGTGGTCGAATTTCCGGGGTTGAATCTTCGGACCGGGAGCGGGGGTAAAAACCATAACACAGATGGGGTGGTATTGGTTGCGGTCAACGACAAAAAGGCGGAGCAGCGCTGCTCCGCCCTCTTGGCACTACCCCGAAGCAGGACCAGACATCGTCTCGTCCTGCCCTGGCAGGCAAGCCGTCACTTTGCGATCTTGACGGCCTCGGCAACCTTGTTCTTGCCGCTCATCTCCCATGAGACGCGGACCTTTTCACCGACCTGCAGGCCAGGATCCTTGAAGGTCTTGGAAAGCGTAAAAGACGATCCGTCGTCGAGGACCAGGCTCATGGCCGTTGCGTCAAAGGTCTTGATCGTTCCGGTGGTGTGCTTGACGGCGGCGAATGCCACCGAACCGGAAGCGAGAAGGGCAGCGGCGGCCGCCGAAACAATGATCTTGCGCATTGCGAAGTACTCCTGGAAAGGGCGGGCATCCTTTTTTGACGAAGATGTCCCGCATCGTCTTGGGCCGTCCGGTCGCGTCGGGTCGCGGTTCGCTCTGTTTTGACCAGGCAAACCGCCGGCGCTTCCCGACCCGGCGCAACAAATAGGCCAGCCTTTTCAATCGCCTATTAGACGAAAAAGAAATCTTTCGAGGTGTTGCGTGCCACATTCCATGCCCATTTCGAGCAAATGGGACAGCAATGCGGTTCACATCGCGCTCACCATTTTGTTACGGCCAGCGGACCTCGGGCGGCAGGCTGGAGAGGATCGACGCGACATTGCCGCCGGTCTTCAGTCCGAAGATGGTGCCGCGATCGTGAAGCAGGTTGAATTCGACATAGCGGCCACGGCGGATGAGCTGTTCGTCGCGGTCGCCATCGGTCCAGTTCTCGTTGAAGTTGGCGCGCACGAGGTGGCCGTAGACGACGAGAAAGGATCGGCCGACATCCTGGACGAAGTTGAAATCGGCATTCCAGCCGCCCTTGTCCTCGCCCGAATGCAGCCAGTCGAAAAAGATGCCGCCGGTGCCGCGCGGCTCGTTGCGGTGCGGCAGATAGAAGTATTCGTCGCACCAGGCCTTGAATTTCGGATAGTCGGCGACCGCGTCGTTCTTCTCGCAGGCGAACTGCATGGCCCGATGGAAGGCGATGGTATCAGGATCGTCCTGGGTGCGGCGGCGGTCGAGCACCGGCGTCAGATCGGCGCCGCCGCCGAACCATTGACGCGAGGTGACGACCATGCGGGTGTTCATGTGCACGGCCGGAACGTTGGGATTCCAGGGATGCGCGATCAGCGAAATGCCGCTGGCCCAGAAGCGCGGGTCTTCCTCGGCGCCGGGCATCTGCTTCCTGAATTCGGGTGAGAACTCGCCATAGACCGTCGAGGTGTGGACGCCGACCTTCTCGAAGACGCGGCCATGCATCATCGACATGGTGCCGCCGCCGCCGCGGCCCTCGTCGCGCTCCCATGGCGTCTTTTCGAAACGGCCCGGCGACCACGAGGCCAGCGGGCCGCCAAGATCCTGCTCGATCTGCTCGAAGGCGCCACAGATGCGTTCACGCAGCGCCTCGAACCACATGCGTGCCTTCATCTTCTTCTGTTCGATGTCGGCGGGCAGGCCTGCCGGTATTTCAGGTCGTTCCAAGTGCCGTCTCCGGTTGCGGGCCGCTGGCCCTACAAATGACTCGTCTTTTGCCGGCGCGATCCCTAATCTCTTAAGGGCAAGGGTCAAGTGTCCAAGCGTCATTAAGGTGCAAGGAGTTGTTTCGTGCGCACCCCGGCAAGACCACCGCTTGATGGCCTGAAGAAAAGGCTCGACCAAAGCCGGGCCGATCGCGCGCGCATGCCGCGCGACGGTTTCCTGCGCGAGACCTTCGTGCTGCCGCGCTCCGACGCGCGCCTCAAGGCCAAGGAATGGTTCGAGCGCTTTCCCAAGCAGGCCTACTGGACCGAGATCGAAAGCTGGTTCGAGCGACCGGGGGATTTGATCGAGTTCACCATCAGGCGGCTGCCGGCGGCGGATTAGGATTTCCTCGCCCCGTTTACGGGGAGAGGATGGCGGCAGGCAGGTGGGGGCGGCGCAAACCTTTGAATGCTGGCGCTCATCCGCCTTCACTGCGTTCAGGCACCTTTTCCCGGTGAACGGGGAGAAGGGAGAGCCACCAGCCGTCTCGCGCCGGTGCCTTCCCTGGCCAGCCGGTCGCCCTTGTTCCGCAGCGGGCATTTGTCGATCGACATGCAGCCGCAGCCGATGCAGTCGGTCAGCCCGTCGCGCAGTTTCTTCAGCTGGGCGATCTTGTGATCGAGCCCGTCACGCCAGGCGGTGGACAAAAGGTTCCAGTCGTCGCGGGTCGGCGTGCGGCCCTCGGGCAGGGATGCCAATGCCGCGCCGATTTCGGCCAGCGAGATGCCGACCTCCTGCGCGACCTTGATGATCGCCACCCGCCGCAGCACGTCGCGGCCGTAGCGGCGCTGGTTGCCCGATGTGCGGTGGCTGCGGATCAGGCCGCGCGCCTCGTAGAAATGCAGCGCCGACACCGCCACCCCGCTGCGCATGGCCACCTGGCCGACCGTCAATTCCGTTACCGGTGCCATTTCTCACTTTCCGCTTGACCTCAAGTTAAGTTGAGCTTGTAGCGAAGAAATGTTGATTTGGGCAAATGCAGGAGAAGGCGATGTGCGCCTGGGTGAGAATGACCGGAGAAATCGCCGCCGTCAGCGATGGCAAGGGCGGCATCGCCGATGGGCTGCGGATCCTATCCGAGCTGCCGGATGGCTTCGCCCGCCACCATGGCGACGGAAAGCGCGACGTTGATGCTGCGCGCCGCACCCTGCATGGGGATGGTCAGCCGTGCGTCCGCCGCCTGATGGACCGCATCCGGCACGCCTGCGGATTCGCGGCCGAACAGCAGTATGTCACCATGGGCGAAGGCGAAATTGGTGTAAGGGGTGGTGGCCTTGGTCGACAGAAGCACCAGCCGGCCCGCGCGGGCCTTGCGCCAATCCTCGAAGGCGCGCCAGTCGACATGCCGGGTCAGATCAGCCATTTCGAGGTAGTCCATGCCGGCTCGCTTCAGCGCCCTGTCGGAGAGTGGAAAGCCGGCCGGTTCGATGATGTCGACGCCAAGTTCGAGGCAAGCGGCGAAGCGCAGGATTGTTCCGGTGTTGCCGGCGATATCAGGCTGGTAGAGCGCGATGCGGAGACGGTCGTTCATTTCCGCGTCCTTCTAATAAGTGGCAGATCGGCCACAGCGGGCTCGCGGTTTTGGAAATTCCTGGACCTGCGGGTGGCCATTTTCTGCGAAGTCGGGTATGTCAGGTCCATTGTCAACCCGAACCGATGGAGGGGTAATTCATGATGACCATGCACATCCAGCGCCCCTCTTGTGGGCTTGTACGCCCTACGGCGGTTTCGGTACGACGATTCTCCTGATCCTTTAAGACTTGATCGCACCGATTCCCGCCGAAACACCTTTTCGGCTCTCGAAGGAATCCTGCGATGTTTTTCAAACTGTCAAAGGGGCTGAACGCCCCGCCTGAACATGTCCAGACCGACACTTGTCGTGTCCAGACCGACGACTTCCGTCGTGTCCAGACCGACGCAATCGGTGCTTCCGGCCGAATGCCGGCGGACGATATGGCTTCGCCTCTTTATCTCCATTTTCACACGGAGGACGGACCGATGTTCGATCCCTACAGAATACCTGGCTCAAGGAGCCTGCATATCCACCGGATACCGACCTGGGCGCTGCTGATCGGCGAAACCTATTCGTCGGCCGTTCACGCCGAAGTCCGCCGCCGGCCGCATCGCGGCATGCTGCCGGATGTCGATTTCTCGCGCGCGGTTCCCGACCCGAGCCGGCCGTCGCTGGTGCGCCGGATCATCCGGCTGATCCGGCCGGGGCCGAAGGTCCGGGTTGTCGACACCGCACCGTCGGGATCGACAAGCGCGGCTGTCGGCGAAAAGCCCGCCAGTCCCTATATTGCGCGAAGCAGGACCGATGGCCCGGACGATTCCGAGCCATCGGTCCTTGACGCCATGCGGTCCGGGGGCTCCGTACGTTCCCATGCCGCGTAAGCGGAAAACAGATTTGTGAGCATGGTCTATGTTATTTGGCTGGTTTGAAAAAAGGCTCGATCCGTTCCCGGCAGCGGAACCGGTCGAGCCGCCCAAAACGCTGGTGGCCTTCTGCGTGCATTACACACGCGGCGCCTGGCCCTATATCCTTCTCGACGCGGTGCTGGTGACGGCCATCGCCATCGCGGAGGTGTGGATGTTCGGCTTCCTCGGCCGCATCGTCGACTGGCTGTCTGCGCAGAATCGCGAAACCTTCCTGCAGACCGAAGCCTGGAAGCTCGCCGGCATGGCTTTCATCGTGCTGTTCGCTCTGCCGGGCACGGTGTGGCTCCATTCGCTGCTCAACCAGCAAACGCTGATGGGCAACTACCCCATGCGCATCCGCTGGCAGGTGCATCGCTACCTGCTCAAGCAGTCGATGAGCTTCTACCAGGACGAGTTCGCCGGCCGCATCGCCACCAAGCTGATGCAGACGGCGCTCGCCGTGCGCGAATGCGTCATCAAGCTGATCGATGTGCTGAACTACGTCATCGTCTATTTCCTCGGCATGCTGTTCATCGTCGGCTCGGCCGACTGGCGGCTGGCGACGCCGCTTGTCGTCTGGCTGGTCGGCTACATCCTGTTGCTGCGCTATTTCATCCCGCGGCTGGGCAAGGTTGGCGAACAGCAGGCCAATGCGCGCTCGACCATGACCGGGCGCGTCGTCGACAGCTACAGCAACATCCAGACGGTCAAGCTGTTCAGCCATGCCCGCCGCGAAGCAGCCTTCGCCAAGGAGGGCATGGCCGGGTTCCTCGATACGGTCTACCGGTCGATGCGATTGGTGACGGTGCTGTATGGCGTCCTCTATATCCTGAACGCGCTGCTGCTGTTTTCCGTCACCGCGCTGTCGCTGTGGCTGTGGCTGGGGCAGGCCGTGACGATCGGCGCGGTTGCCGTGGTCATCGGCCTGGTCCTCCGGATGTGGGGCATGTCGCAGTGGATCATGTGGGAGATGTCGGGTCTGTTCGAGAACATCGGAACGGTGCAGGACGGCATTGCCTCGATCTCGCTGCCGCGCCTGGTCGAGGACCGGCCGGGGGCGAAGGACATTGCCGTTTCCAAGGGCGAGATCCGCTTCGAGGACATCCGTTTCCACTATGGCAAGCAGAAGGGTGTGATCGAGAGCCTGTCGCTGACGGTGAAGCCGGGCGAGAAGGTCGGCATTGTCGGCCGCTCGGGCGCCGGCAAGTCGACGCTGGTCAACCTCCTGCTGCGCTTCTACGACCTGGAAGCTGGCCGGATCCTGATCGACGGCCAGGAGATCGCCGGCGTGACGCAGGATTCGCTGCGCGCCCAGATCGGCATGGTGACGCAGGACACTTCGCTGCTGCATCGTTCGGTGCGCGAGAACATCCTCTATGGCCGGCCCGACGCCAGCGATGAGCTGCTTGTCGAGGCGGCGCGGCGCGCCGAGGCGCTGGACTTCATCGCTGGGCTTGCGGATGCCAAGGACCGCAAGGGATTCGACGCCCATGTCGGCGACCGCGGCGTCAAATTGTCCGGCGGCCAGCGCCAGCGCATCGCCATTGCTCGCGTTATGTTGAAGGACGCACCCATACTTATCCTTGACGAGGCGACGTCGGCGCTCGATTCCGAGGCTGAGGCAGCCATCCAGGAGAATCTCTACAAGCTCATGCAAGGCAAGACCGTCATCGCCATCGCGCACCGGCTGTCGACCATCGCGGCGATGGACAGGCTCGTGGTGATGGACAAGGGCCGTGTCATCGAGGAAGGTTCGCACGAGGAACTGGTCGCCCAGGGCGGGCTTTACGCGCAGCTCTGGCAGCGTCAGTCGGGCGGGTTCCTGCTTGCGGACGGCCCGGCCGACGCCGCAAATGACGCACTTGCAAAGGGGCAAGCCGCAGAATGATGGCTGCCGCATGATGACTGCCGTCTATCGCTGGTTCGAGAACTGGGTCTATCCGTTCAGGGAGCCGGCGAATCTACGGCCACCGTCCGGTGTCGGCGGCTTTCTCTGGCACTATGTCGGCCAGGCGAAGTTCGCCTTTTTCGCCATGCTGGTCATCGGCGGCATCGCGCCGCTGGTCGAGGCCGGCCTGTTCTACTTCGTCGGGCGGCTGGTCGACATTCTCGACCAGCTTCCCGGCGAGCGCAGCTGGCACGCGCTGTGGAACGCCGCCGGTCCCGAACTGGTGTTCATGATCGCGGTGGTGCTGGTCATCCGCACCATCGTCGTAGGCCTGTCGGCTCTGGTCGATGAACAGACGATCACGCCCGGCTTCTACAATCTGGTGCGCTGGCAGGCGCATCGTTACGTGTCGCGCCAGTCCTATACGTTCTTCCAGAACGATTTCGCCGGTCGCATCGCCACCAAGGTCTGGCAGGCGGGCCAAGCCACTGGCGACCTGATGGAAAGCTTCATCGAGGTCATCTGGTTCATGATCGTCTATACGGTGACGACGCTGGCGCTGGTCGCCGGGCTGGACCTCAGGTTGGCGGTGCTTGTGGTGATCTGGATTTCCGCCTTCGGCTGGCTGGCCAAGCTCTATCTGCCGGCAATCCGCAAGCACGCCGAGGAAACCGCCGAAGCCGGCTCGATGATCACCGGCCGCATCGTCGATTCCTATTCCAACGTGCAGACGCTGAAACTGTTCTCGGCCGACGGCGACGACCGCTATATCAAGAACGGCTTCGACATCTATCTCGACGCGCTGCGCCCCTTCACCCGCCGGTTGACCGGCGTGCGCATGGCGCTGACGACACTGTCGGGCATCATGATTACGACGATCGGTTGCTTTGCCGTCTATCTCTGGGTCGAAGGCTCGATCACCGTCGGCGCGGTCGCCTTCACGCTGTCGCTGGTGCTGCGGCTCAACATGCTGCTCGGCCGGGTGATGATGCAGCTCAACGGCATATTGCGGAATCTCGGTGTGCTGGAAAACTCCAAGGCGCTGGTCTCGCAGCCGCTCGGCCTCACCGATGCGCCCGGCGCAAAAGAACTCGTGGTGGCCGGTGGGCGCATCGAGGTGAAGAAGGTCGAGTTCCACTACGGTAAGGGGTTCGGCGTGCTCAACGGCATCGACCTTGTCGTGCGGCCGGGTGAGAAGGTCGGGCTGGTTGGACCCTCCGGTGCCGGCAAGACGACGCTCGCCAATCTGATCCTGCGACTCTACGATCTGGAAAGTGGGTCCATCACCATCGATGGCCAGGACGTTTCCCTGGTGACGCAGAATTCGCTGCGCGCCAATATCGGTGTCGTCAGCCAGGACACGGCACTGTTCCACCGTTCGCTGCGCGACAACATCAAGCTCGGCATGCCTGATGCGACCGACGCCGAAGTGATCGCGGCGGCCAGGAAAGCCGAGGCGCACGAATTCATCGTGGGCCTTCGCGACAACCGGGACCGCGCCGGCTACGAGGCCTATGTCGGCGAGCGCGGCGTCAAACTGTCGGGCGGCCAGCGCCAGCGCGTGGCGATTGCCCGCGTCTTCCTCAAGGACGCGCCGATCCTGATCCTCGACGAGGCGACCTCGGCGCTGGACTCGGACATCGAGGCGGCGATCCAGGAGAATCTGACGCGGCTGATGGAGAACAAGACGGTCATCGCCATCGCCCACCGGCTGTCGACCATCGCCGCGCTCGACCGGCTGGTGGTGCTCGACGGCGGCCGCATCGTCGAGCAAGGCA
This sequence comes from Mesorhizobium calcicola, assembly GCF_042682105.1. Classification (NCBI taxonomy): domain Bacteria; kingdom Pseudomonadati; phylum Pseudomonadota; class Alphaproteobacteria; order Hyphomicrobiales; family Phyllobacteriaceae; genus Mesorhizobium; species Mesorhizobium calcicola. Next base: position 24,657 of record NZ_JBHUGY010000062.1, on the reverse strand, counting down.
CGCATGATGAACTGGTGGCGCTCGACGGGCTCTATGCGCGGCTGTGGAGGCGGCAGTCCGGCGGCTTCCTCTCTCACGAGGACAGCGTGCTCGAAGAGACGCGGCCGGCGGAGTGAGGGCATGGGTGGGTCCGTGGAGGTCAGCTACGTGCTCAAGCGTTTGCGGCCGACAATGCCGGCTTTCGATGCCCTGAAGGATGATAGCCGGCTGGAGGGCTACTGGATGCTGGTGCGCCTGGCGGATGGGTGGGCAAGCGGCCGCAACAAGTTCCTGAAGCGCGGCGAGGCGCTGTACGGGACATGGCATGGCCGGGAACTCGTCGGCGTGTGCGGGCTGAACATCGATCCCTATTTCGAGGGCAGGGACCAGGGCCGGGTCCGGCACCTGTTCGTCAGCGCGCGTCACCGCCGCACCGGCCTTGGCCGCATGCTGGTCGAAACCGTCATCGACAGGGCACGTCACTATTTCGCCGTGCTGAACACCCGCGCGCCGCAAGAGGCCTTCGGTTTCTATGAGCAGCTTGGCTTTCAGCGAGTCGTGGGCGAAGAATTCGTCACGCACCGCATGATTTTTGGGAAAGGAGGCTGAAATGTCGCTGCGTCCGCCATCCGCCAGCGCCTCGGCTGCCGAAGCCGCGTTCGACGCGCTCGGCCATGAAATCCTGGCCGAGAAAGCCGCCGCACTCGGCCGCGCCGGCCAGCGGGTCGAGGAAACGCTGGCCAGGCTGCGCGACAATGGCGACGAGCAGGCGCGTCCCCGCCTTCTCAAGGAGGCCGCCGAGGCGGTGCACGGCTATTTCATCCAGCGCGAACTGTGCGGCTTGCGAAAGCACGACGCCGTCATCCGCGAATACAACATCCCGAAGGCGGTGCTGGTCAGGCTCGGCGCGAAATAGCTCTTTTGTTTGACCATGATCTCCAGCGAAACCGGTTCCCACATTTCGGGATCATGGTCACTCGAGCCATTTGGTGATGAACGTGCCGTTCTCGTGGATATCGGTCGTTTCCAGCGGACCCGGGCCGAGATTGGTGAATTTGTGCGGCGTGTTGGGCGGAACGATCAGGATCTGGCCGGCGGATGCCTCGACCTCCTTGTCGCCGACCGTGAACAGGCCGGTGCCCTGACGGATGATGAAGATCTCTGCGTAGGGATGCGTGTGCAGCCGGGGACCGCCGCCGACGTCAGGCAGATAGTTGAAGATCAGGCAGGAGTTGGAGCCGTAGGCGCCGCATTGCAGCTCGCCCTTCCAGCGGTCGGAGCGAACAGCCCATGTGTCGCGGTCTATGACGTGTGCCATGATGGCGAGGATAGACCGGGCCGGTGTCCGGTGTCGAGGTGGCGGCGAACCCCGGAATTGCGGTTGTTTCCCTGTTGTTTAGCGATCTTGCGCGGCCATTCGGCGTTGCGCTGACCGGGGACGGATTTTGTCCCCGCGACAATCTGCCCTTGTGCCTTCACCCGTCTGGACAAAAACAGGCTTCACGCATAAACCGAAGTCCAAATGCCGGAGGAATTCGCAAGCCTGTTCGCCATGCGCTGTCGGGTTGGCGTAGTTGAGCGGGGAACAAGGCTCAGCCACCGGCGCGGAAGAGGCGAAAGGATCAGGCACCCGTGAGCGAAACCGACATCCAGGATCCAAACCGTCGTGATTTTCTCTACGTCGCCACCGGCATGGCCGCGGTGGTCGGCGCGGGTGCCGTCGCGTGGCCGTTCATCGACCAGATGCGCCCTGACGCCTCGACGCTGGCGCTGGCTTCCGTCGAGGTCGACGTCGCTTCGCTGACGCCGGGCATGTCGCTGATCGTCAAATGGCGCGGCAAGCCTGTCGTGGTGCGCAACCGCACCGAGCAGGAGATGAAGGACGGCGAGGCAGTCAAGCTGGAAGACCTCAAGGATCCGATCGCCCGCAACGCGAACCTTCCGTCCGACGCGCCGGCGACCGACGCCAACCGCACCACGCCTGGCAAGGAAGCCTGGATGGTAATGGTCCAGGTCTGCACCCATCTCGGCTGCATTCCGCTCGGCCAGGAAGGCGATTTCGGTGGCTGGTTCTGCCCGTGCCACGGTTCGCAATACGACACGGCCGGCCGCATCCGCAAAGGCCCGGCGCCCGAGAACATGGCGGTGCCGGTATTCAAATTCATTTCCGATACCAAGATCCTTATCGGTTGAGGCAGGGGATATTTCGATGAGCGAGGGACACTCGACCTATACGCCCAAGACCGGTATCGAGCGCTGGTTCGACGCCCGCATGCCGCTGCCGCGGCTGGTTTATGACAGCTTCATCGCCTATCCGGTGCCGCGCAACCTGAACTATGCGTGGACCTTCGGCGGCATCCTGTCGATCATGCTGGTGGCGCAGATCCTGACCGGCATCGTGCTGGCCATGCATTACACGGCCGACACCAATCTCGCCTTCGGCTCGGTCGAAAAGATCATGCGCGACGTGAATTCGGGCTGGCTGCTGCGCTACATGCATTCGAACGGCGCCTCGTTCTTCTTCGTCGCCGTCTACATCCACATCTTCCGCGGCCTCTACTACGGCTCCTACAAGGCGCCGCGCGAGCTGCTGTGGATCCTCGGCTGCATCATCTATCTTCTGATGATGGCGACCGGCTTCATGGGCTACGTGCTGCCTTGGGGCCAGATGAGCTTCTGGGGCGCCACCGTCATCACGGGCTTCTTCAGCGCCATCCCGCTGGTCGGCGAATGGATCCAGCAGCTGCTGCTAGGCGGCTTCGCCGTCGACAATCCGACGCTGAACCGCTTCTTTGCGTTGCACTACCTGCTGCCGTTCATGATCGCCGGTGTCGTCGTGCTGCACGTCTGGGCGCTGCATGTCGTCGGTCAGTCGAACCCGACCGGCATCGAGGTCAAGTCGAAGACCGACACCGTTGCCTTCACCCCTTACGCGACCATCAAGGACGCGTTCGGCATGATCGTGTTCCTGTTCATCTTCGCCTATTTCGTCTTCTACCTGCCGAACTTTCTCGGCCACCCGGACAACTACACGGTCGCCAACCCGCTGAAGACGCCGGCCCATATCGTGCCGGAATGGTACTTCCTGCCGTTCTACGCGATCCTGCGCGCCATCACCTTCAATATCGGGCCGATCAATTCCAAGCTCGGCGGCGTGCTGTGCATGTTCGGCGCTATCGCCATGCTGTTCCTGGTGCCGTGGCTCGACACCTCGAAGGTGCGCTCGGCGGTCTACCGGCCCTGGTACAAGCTGTTCTTCTGGCTGTTCGTGGCCGATGCCATCCTGCTCGGCTGGCTGGGCTCGCAGCCCGCCGAAGGAAGCTATGTGTTCATGGCGCAGATGGCGACGCTGTTCTACTTCGCCTTCTTCCTGGTCGCGCTGCCGGTGCTCGGCCTGATCGAGACGCCGCGAAGGCTGCCGAACTCGATCACCGAGGCCGTGCTCGAGAAGAACAAGGGCGGCAGCGGACATCCGGCGGGTGCTGCGGGCGCACCAGAGACCAAGGGCTGAGCGGTAGAGAATCTAAGGGGATTTGGCATGAAGAAGATTCTCACCTCGCTGACGTTGCTTGGCCTCGTGGTTGTTGGCACCGGGGCGATCGCCGCCGAGGAGGCACACAACGCGGCCGCGCCGACGCATTTCCCGATCAACGAGCCGAAGGAGATGGACTGGAGCTTCGCCGGGCCGTTCGGTACCTACGACAAGGCGCAGCTGCAGCGCGGCCTGAAGGTCTACAAGGAAGTCTGTTCGGCCTGTCATTCGATGAATTTGGTGACGTTCCGCACGCTGTCGGACCTCGGCTATTCGGACGCGCAGATCAAGACACTGGCGGCCGAGTATACGGTCCATGACGGCCCGAACGACGCCGGCGACATGTTCGACCGTCCCGGCAAGCCGTCCGACCACTTCCCGGCGCCATTCGCCAACGAGGAAGCCGCCGCTGCCTCCAATGGTGGCGCTGCCCCGCCCGATATGTCGCTGCTGGCCAAGGCGCGCGGCGTCGAGCGCGGCTTCCCGCGCTTCGTCTTCGATATCTTCACGCAGTATGCCCAGGGCGGCCCCGACTACATCCATTCCCTGCTGACGGGCTACGACCAGACGCCGCCGGCCGGAATGGTCATTCCGGAAGGCACCCATTACAACCCGTACTTCATGTCCGGCGTGTCGCTGAAGATGCCCAAGCCGCTTTCCGACGGCCAGGTGACCTATGATGATGGCGCGCCGCAGACGGTCGATCAGTATTCCCGCGACGTCGCTGCCTTCCTGATGTGGGCGGCCGAGCCGCATATGGAAGCCCGCAAGAAGACCGGCTTCCGCGTGCTGGTGTTCCTGCTTCTGTTCGGCGCGCTGGTCTACCTCACCAAGCGCAAGGTGTGGGAAGGCGTGGCGCACTAACCGCGCACGGCCATGTGATCACAAAAGGGCGCCACGAGGGGCCCTTTTGCATTTGGGAGGCCGGTCGTGTCACATGGCCGTCACCGCATCTGGCGATCCTGTGCCGCTCTCATCAAAGGATCGCACCCATGAAAAGATACGCATCGCTCGCGGCAGGCCTGCTGCTGCTCATCGTCGGCTCGGCCGCGCAAGCCGAGGACGCCCAGCCCTTCGTCACCAACAAGGATGTCGACTTGACGATGATCCTGCCGCGGCCGCCGGCAAACGATTCGGCGCAGACCAAGGCTGAACTTGGCGAAGTGCTGACGCTGCAGGTGACGCGCACGCCCGAGATGGTGGCCGCCGCTGTCGCCGACGCCGAGGAGAATGTCTGGCGCTTTGCCGATGTCATGGGGCCGAAGTTCAACAAGGAAACGCTGCCGAAATTCAGTGCCTTCTTCGACCGCGTCGTGGCCACCGAAGGCGCCGTCGTCGATCCGGCCAAGGATGTCTGGAAGCGCCCGCGTCCGCACCAGCTCAGCGACCTCGTCAAGCCCGTGGTCAAGCTGTCCAGCTCCGGTTCGTGGCCGTCCGGCCACGCCACCGTCGGCACCATGATGGGCATCATCCTGTCCGACATGGTTCCGGAAAAGCGCGCCGAGATCATGGCGCGCGCGGCTGAATACGCCCACAATCGGGAGGTCGGCGGCATCCACTACGCGTCCGATATCGAGATGGGCAAGATTTCCGGCAGCGTCATCGCCGCGGTCCTGCTCAACCGGGACGACTTCAAGGCCGAATACGACGTGGCCAAGGCCGAGCTTCGTTCCGATCTCGGCATGTAATCTCTCGTCAGCAGTCGATTTTCGATGAAAGGGGCGCTTCGGGCGCCCCTTTTTTATGCTCGCGGTTGTGGCTCGGGGGACTGCCCGGCAATTAGGCCGTTGGCACGGAGACAACAGATTGATATTCGACGCACCAAACGGCGGCGAAAGACTTGCCCCGACATGGCATTTGGAATTGATGATGCGGCTCAGCGACTGTCACAATTTTTCCGATTTCCGCCGCATGGCGCAGCGGCGGCTGCCGGGGCCGATCTTCAACTACATCGACGGCGCGGCGGACGACGAGGTCACCTATCGCCGCAACACCGAAAGCTTCGAGACCTGCGACCTGGTTCCCAACGTCCTGCGCGGCGTCAGCGAGATCGACATGTCGGTGACGGTGATGGGCCAGAAGCTGGCGATGCCGGTCTATTGCTCGCCGACTGCCCTGCAGCGGCTGTTCCACCATCAGGGCGAGCGCGCGGTCGCCAAGGCCGCGGCCAAATACGGCACGATGTTCGGCGTGTCCTCGCTTGGCACCGTCAGCCTCGAGGAGGCGCGCCGGATCAGCAGCGGCCCGCAGGTCTATCAGTTCTATTTCCATCGGGATCGCGGCCTCAACCGGGCGATGATGCAGCGGGCGAAGGAGGTTGGCGTCGAAGTGATGATGCTGACCGTCGACAGCATCACCGGCGGCAACCGCGAGCGTGACAAACGCACCGGCTTTGCCATTCCCTTCAAGCTCAACCTGGCCGGAATGCTGCAGTTCGCGCTCAAGCCGGCCTGGGCGATCAACTATTTCACCCATGAGGGCTTCAAGCTGCCGCAGCTCGACGAGCATGTCGACATGGGCGGCGGCACGATGTCGATCAGCCGCTACTTCACCGAGATGCTCGATCCGTCGATGACCTGGGACGACGTCGCCGAGATGGTCAGGCTGTGGTCGGGCCCGTTCTGCCTCAAGGGCATCATGTCGGTGGAGGACGCCAAACGCGCCGTCGAGATCGGCTGCAGCGGCATCGTGCTGTCGAACCATGGCGGGCGGCAACTGGATGGCTCGCGGGCGGCGTTCGACCAGCTTGCCGAGATCGTCGATGCGGTCGGCGACCGGATCGACGTCATCATGGATGGCGGCGTGCAGCGCGGCACGCATGTGCTGAAGGCGCTGTCGCTCGGCGCCAAGGCTGTCGGCGTCGGCCGCTACTATCTGTTTCCACTGGCGGCGGCCGGCCAGCCGGGCGTCGAACGGGCGCTCGAGCAGATGCGGGTCGAGATCGAACGCGGCATGAAGCTGATGGGCTGCAGTTCGATCGAACAATTGTCGCGCAAGAATCTCCGTTTCAGGTAATCTCGAACCATGAAATCCTCCCTCGAAGTCTCACTTCTTGCCGCGATCCGCACCATTCCGGACTATCCCAAGCCTGGCATCCTGTTTCGCGATATCACCACGCTGCTCGGCAATGCGCGCGCCTTCCGCCGCGCCATCGACGAGCTGGTGCATCCTTATGCGGGCCAGAAGATCGACAAGATCGCCGGCATCGAGGCGCGCGGCTTCATCCTTGGCGGCGCCGTCGCTCATCAGCTCTCGGCCGGTTTCGTGCCGATCCGCAAGAAGGGCAAGCTGCCTTTCGAGACCGTGCGCGTCGCCTACAGCCTGGAATACGGGCTGGACGAGATGGAGATGCACAAGGATGGCGTCTCACCCGGCGAGAAGGTGATCCTGGTCGACGATCTGATCGCCACCGGCGGCACCGCGGAGGCGGCGGTCAAGCTCTTGCGCCAGATCGGCGCCGACATCCTTGCCGCCTGCTTCGTCATCGATCTGCCGGACCTCGGCGGCCGCGCCAAGATCGAAGCGCTCGGCGTGCCGGTGAGGACGCTGATCGGGTTTGAGGGGCATTGATCGGCGCTTCTTACCTTCTCCCACACAGGGGGAGAAGGTAAGGGCTTGCTACTCAACCTTCACCAGCACCGCGCTTTCAAACTCCAGCACCTTGTCGCCGGTCGAATCGAACGCCTCCGAACGCAGCGCCAGCAGCCGCCAGCCGGGGCGCGAGGCGATCGGGCGATGGGAAAGTGCCGTACGCATGAAGGTGACGGTTTGCCCGGCATAGACCGGCTTCAGCCATTTCAGGTTCTTGAAACCAGGCGAGGGTCCGAATTCGGGCACCGGGCCAGGGCCGCTCCATGCAGCGACCTCGGCGTCCATGCGGTTTTCGAGATTGAGTTTCATCCAGGTGGCGGCGGTATGCCAGCCGGAGGCGCAGAGGCTGCCGAGCACGCTCCTGCTGGCTGCCTCCTCATCGACGTGGAAGACCTGCGGATCGTATTTGCGGGCGAACGCCTTGATTTCTTCCGGCTCGAACTTGTGCGAGCCGAGCGTGACGACGGTGCCGATGCGGAAGAATTCGTCGAGGGTCACGCGATGGCCTCGCGGGTGAGAAACATACAGGTGTTTTCGAATTCGAACACGCTTTCGCCGCGCTGATTGAACAGCTCGCTGCGCATGGTGATCAGTCCGATCTGCGGCCTCGACCTGGACACGCGCTTGGCAAGCACGGTGGTGCTGCCGGAGAGCGTGTCGCCGGCCAGCACCGGCTTCTTCCACTTGACGTAGTCGACGCCGGGCGCGCCTTGGGCGGTCGAGTCCAGCAGGAAGGCGTCGCACAGCATGCGCATGAACATGGCGCAGGTGTGCCAGCCCGAGGCCGCCAGCCCGCCAAGAATGCTGGCCTTCCCCGCCTCTTCATCAAGATGCATCGGCTGCGGGTCGAATTCCCCGGCAAACTCGACGATCTCGGCGGCGCTCACCAGTCTGCTGCCGAGATCGAGCGATGCGCCCTCGACAAAATCCTCATAGGCCCAGGTTTTTGTTTTTGCAGTCATGGTCTGAAATCCGGCTCAGGAACCTGCGATCCTTAGGGATCGAGGGTTCCCGGATGCAGGCCGCCGCGCATTTGGTCAAGAGATTTCTATAGCGCCACATCGTGGCTGCATGGCTTTTGGCGGACCGTCAAAGCCAGCCGCGGCGGCGGAAATACCAGAAGGGCAGGACCGCCGACAGCACCATCATGGCAATGGCGAAGGGATAGCCCAGCTCCCATTTCAGCTCGGGGATGACACTGAAATTCATGCCGTAGATCGAGGCGACCAGCGTCGGCGGCAGGAAGATGACGGCGGCGACCGAGAAGATCTTGATGATGGCGTTCTGTTCGATCGAGATCATGCCGAGCGTGGCGTCGAGCAGGAAGCTGATCTTCTGCGACAGGAAGGTGGCGTGGTCGGCGAGCGACAGCACGTCGCGCGACAGCGTCTTGATGCGCGCCTTGGTGTCCTTGCTCATCTTGGTCCGGGTCGAGGCATGGGTGAAAAAGCCGGCGAGGCGCTGCAGCGAGATCAGGCTGTCGCGGATCGAGGAGGCGATGTCCTCCTTGCGGCCGATGGCTTTCAGGAGCTCCTGGAAGTCGCGATTGCGCTTGGAAACCTTGGTCGACCGCGCCTCGAATATATCGCGCGAAATCGCCTCGATATCGCGGCCGGCGCGCTCCAGAATATCGGCGAGGCGATCGACGATCGCCTCCAGCAAGCCGATCAGGATGGTGTCGCCGCTGGTGCAGCCGGTCGCCACCTTTTCGGCGCGCTGCGGGAAGGTCTTGAAGGCCTTCGGTTCGTGGTAGCGCACGGTGATCAGCCTGGTGCCGGCGAGCACGAAGGTGACCGGCGACATCAGGGGATCGTCGACCTCGGTCTGGGAGGGCAGTGTGGCGGTCATGAAGTAAGCGCCGTCCTCGACATAGAGGCGGCTCGAAATCTCGATCTCCTCCATCTCCTCGCGCGTCGGAATGGCGACGCCGAGCCAGCTCTCGATGGTCGCTTCCTCTTCCTTGGTCGGATTGAGCAGGTCGGCCCAGACGACGGCGTCGCTGTTTGCCAGGAGATCGTCGACGGCGCGCAGGCGGTCATTGTCCACGACGAAGGCCTTGATCATCGCCGGGTCTCCCTTGCTGGGGCCAAAGGGTGCGTTCTGAACGGACGCGTCATTTCGGATTGCGCGAGACGGGCACTTTCGCCGAAAGCGCCGACCGCGTGCCCCAGCCGATTAGACCCGCGATGTGACAAGGTCAAGGCACGCCAAAAGCAGCGGGGGGCGAAGGTTTCCTCTTCTGCGAAGGGGTTGGGGACGGCAACCTTTGTCGGTATGCCAGCGTTGCCACGGGCTCCGTGTGCGAAACTGCGATCGACCACGAGGCCGATCCCAGGCTGTTGGCTCTTCAGGTGTTGAACTTGAACAGCATGATGTCACCGTCCTGGACGACATATTCCTTGCCTTCGTCGCGGGCCTTGCCGGCTTCCTTGGCCGCCACTTCGCCGCCCAGCGTTATGAAGTCGTTGTAGGCGATGGTCTGGGCGCGGATGAAGCCGCGCTCGAAATCGGTGTGGATGACGCCGGCCGCCTGAGGCGCCTTGTCGCCCTTGTGCACGGTCCAGGCGCGCGTCTCCTTCGGCCCAACGGTGAAATAGGTGATCAGGTGCAACAGCTCGTAGCCGGCGCGGATCACCTTGTTCAGGCCGGGCTCGTCGAGGCCGAGCGAGGACAGGAATTCCATCTCTTCCTCGTCCGAGAGCTGGGCGACTTCGGCCTCGATCGCGGCCGAGATGACGACGGTGCGGGCGCCTTGTGCTGCGGCCATCTTTTCCACGGCCCTGGTGTGCTCGTTGCCGGTGGCGGCATCGGCCTCGGAGACGTTGCAGACGTAGAGCACGGGATGCGAGGTCAGAAGGTTCAGCCCCTGCAGGATGCGCAGGTCTTCCGCCGAGATGCCGTTGAGCAGCACGCGGGTCGGCTTGCCGGCTTGCAGAAGTTCGAGCGCTGCCTCCATCATCGGCAGCACGGTGGTCGCTTCCTTGTCCTTGCTGCCGGCGCGCTTGCGGAATTGCACGATGCGGCGTTCGAGGCTGTCGAGGTCGGCGAGCATCAGCTCGGTCTCGACCGTTTCGGCGTCGGCGACGGGGTCGATGCGGCCCTCGACATGGGTGATGTCGTCATCCTCGAAGCAGCGCAGCACATGCACGATGGCGTCGACCTCGCGGATGTTGGCGAGGAACTGGTTGCCCAGGCCTTCGCCCTTCGAGGCGCCGCGCACCAGGCCGGCAATGTCGACGAAGGAGATGCGGGTCGGGATGATCTCCTTCGATTTGCCGATCGCGGCGATCTTCTGCAGGCGCGGATCGGGCACCGCCACCTCGCCGGTGTTCGGTTCGATGGTGCAGAACGGATAGTTGGCGGCCTGCGCCGCCGCCGTCCTGGTCAGCGCGTTGAAAAGCGTCGACTTGCCGACATTGGGCAAGCCAACGATGCCGCATTTGAAACCCATTTTTGTCCGGTCCTATCGGGAAATCGAAATTTGATCAGGGCTATGGGCGATAGGGCCGATGATCGTCAAGCCCTGTAACGCCGCATGCTCCTAAAGCGCGTCGTGTTTGAGTGGTTCAGGCAAAGCGCTTCCGGTCTTTGCTTTCCTGCATGTCGCCGCCCCAAGCCGGGGTCACTTTTGGGCGAGATGCATTGGGCTCAGTCCTTGTTGCCGAAGAGTTTCTTCAGCATCGCGGCCATCGGGCCGCTTTCCGGCAGCTTGACCGCCGGCTGCTGCGCGCGAGCCTGGCGGACGTGACTTTGCTGCTTTGGGGCCGGCTGCTTCGGCGCCGGCTTTTCCGGGTCCGCGCCGGCCTTGCCCTGGACGGCGAGGCTGGCCTTGTTCATGAAGCCGGAGTCGTCGCCCTTGACGATCATGGCGGCGTTGTCGGCGATCGCGTCGAGCAGTGGTTCGAGCCATTCGCGGTCGGCCTTGTCGAAATCACCGAGCACATGGTGCTGGACCATTTCCTTGACGCCGGGATGGCCGACGCCGATGCGCACGCGGCGGTAGGCGTTGCCGACATGGCCGTCGATCGAGCGGATGCCGTTGTGGCCGCCGGCGCCGCCGCCGGTCTTGATGCGCAGCTTGCCGTCGGCAAGGTCGATCTCGTCATAGAAGACGGTGAGCGCGGAAAGCTCGAGCTTGTAGAAGCGCAGTGCTTCGCCGACCGACTGGCCGGACAGGTTCATGAAGGTCTGCGGCTTGATCAGGACGATCTTTTCGCCGCCAAGCGTGCCTTCGCAAATCAGGCCCTGGAATTTCTTCGACCAGGGCGAAAAGGAATGGCGGCGGGCGATTGCGTCCGCCGCCATGAAGCCGACATTGTGCCGGTTGTTGGCGTATTTCGCGCCCGGATTGCCGAGACCTGCAAACAGCAGCATCGCCTGCTCCGGGCGTGAAAGAGTTACTTCTCTTCGGCGGCAGGGGCCGCTTCAGGGGCCGCCACTTCAGCCGTGACTTCCGTCTCCGGCTTCATCGCCGACGAACCGGCAACGGTCGCGATGGTGAAGTCGCGGTCGGAGATGACAGGCTTCACACCGGCCGGCAGCTTGACCGCCGAGATGTGGATCGAATCGCCGATGTCGGTGCCGGTAAGATCGACGGTGATGAATTCCGGGATCGCATTGGCCGGGCAGTGGAACTCGACTTCGTGACGCACGATGTTGAGCACGCCGCCGCGCTTGATGCCGGGCGACTTGTCCTCGTTGATGAAGTGGACAGGCACGTCGACATTGACTACGGTGTCCTTGCCGATGCGCAGGAAGTCGACATGGACAGGGAAATCCTTGACCGGGTCGAGCTGGAAGTCCTTCGGCAGGACCTGGATCTTCTTGCCGTCGACATCGATCGTGGCGATCGTGGTCAGAAACCCGCCGCCATGGATCTTGTAGTAGATGTCCTTGTAGGTGAGCGCGATAGCCAGGGGAGGCTGCTTGTCACCATAAATTACTGCAGGCACTTTACCGTTGCGGCGAACTGCACGGGCGGACCCCTTACCGACCTGTTCGCGTGCTTCGGCCTTGAGCTCGTAAGTATCGTGGCTCATGGCATTTCCTTTCGGTTTGTTCTGGAGCGTTCGCGGCAGGCAAGGTGCTTGGCCGTAAACGTCGAAAGCCGACATACCCATGCATGATCTGGTCCGAAAACCGGAATCCACTTTTCGGGATCATGCGGGAAGGCGGCCTTCCGCCGCGTTGCCTCCAAGGGTGTCTACGCGGGTGGCGGCTCTATAGCGGAAGGCGGCCGGAGGTGCAAGTCAAAGGCTATGGGCAGCATTGCACTTTGAAATTCCGGCTTCGTGCCGCTATCCGCGCTTTTCGATGACGGCGTACAGAACGTTGCGGTTCTCGCCGAAGAACACCTGCGCATCGACGGCGTTGCGGTCGACGCTGGCATTGACGATGTTCCACATATCGACTTCCGACCGCAGCAGCAACACCCAGTCCATGAACGTTTCCCGGTAGCCGGCGTCGGGGGTGCCATCGGCGTAGTTCGCAAACAGGAATGTGCCGTTTGGCTTCAGCATCTGCAGGCAGGTCTTCGTGAGTTTCACGGCGACGTTGTGCGCAAGGTAGTCGTAAAGGCCGGAGGCATAGATGAAGTCGAACTTACCCAGCTTGTGGCCCCTCGTGAGCACGGTTCGCACCGAGCCGTCGATGGCCTCGACCGCGGTGCCCTGGAAGTCGCGCGCGATCAATCCAACGCTCTGAGGATCCTGATCGAGCGCGACCCAACGCTTGAGACGGCCTTCCGCCAGTGCGGTCGAACGATTGGCCTCCCGCAGATGGCCGGCCGCGATCGCGAGGACCTCGGCTTGCGGCCCGTTCCTAGTCGCAATCTCATCGACATATCGGGTCAAGAGATCGCGTCGTTCGCGTGCCGCGACGCATGACGGGACGTTCTGGGTATGGCTGTAGAGCGCCTTGCCGATCTCCGAGGCGTTTGCCACGCTCTCCGCCACGTGCGGGTCACAATAGATGTAGTCGAGCAACTGCGCGTCGCCGGAGTAACCCCTGGGCTTGGTGAAGGACCAGTGCGTCAGCGGATCCTCAAGAAAATACTCCAGGATCGGGTGGTTCTGCGCCACCGGTATCAAGGCTTGCCAAACGTCGGGATGAACCCTGGCACGCAGCGCGTTGAGGTACGACAGCAGGCGACCGACGATCTCCGCGGGATCCTTTCGTTGTTCGACCTGCTGCTGTGTCGCGTGGAGGATGAGCGCAAGCTCCGCGCGGGCGGTCTCGAACGCTTCGCCATGCTGCTCGAGCTTTCCTCGCCGGAGACTGCCGGCGATCATTTCGGCAGTAATCAGGCTTTTACCATCAAACACGGTTTGCACACCAGGACTCCATAGTTAACAGTCAGTTAACTTATTGCGTAGAATGCTCCATTTGCCAATGTCGGTTCGGGCGCATTTTAGAGTTATGATTAATTTCCCGCCAACCATGTTTGGTCGTTAGACAGCTTCTGGGTCGGATTCCGGGTTCGAGTTAACGGAAACTTGTCTTGCGCGATTGCATTTGTTTGTCCGGCATCGCAATCGCTGTCGCGTCCCAAGGAGCCGGCCCGCGTGGGGGCAGAAGCTGGAAATGAGTTCGGAAAACAAAATCCCTTTCGAACGGGGTCTATTGTGATGGACGAACGCGTGGCGTCGGTATTGGCCGATACGGCCGATGAGGAACCGTACGAGCTGCGTTACGAACTGGCCGCGGACGAGCTTCGCAGCCTTTACCGGACGGAAGCCCAGGCGACGCGGAGAGGGGAAGCCAGGCCCGGGCTTTGGATGGCCGTTGCCATCTATCTGCTGTTTTCGGCAACGGATCTGCTGCTGATTCCAGATGTGGCCGTCTACACGATCACGGCGCGCTTCGCGGTCGGACTGACCGCGCTTTTGATCCTGGAAATTCAGCTTCGCCGGGGCGTCGGGACGGAGTGGCTCGACTTGACTTGCGCCGGGGCCATTATCTTTGGCTATGTCGGCTGGTTGCTCCCGGCGATCATGAGTGCGGACAAGGAAAGCGTCTCTTATTATATGGTCTTCGGCACCATCTTCATGATGAGTGCCAATCTATTCTTTACGTTTAGATTTAAAGTTTCCATTATAACGTCAGCTATAATATTATGTATATTATATGTCGTTAACTATTTTGTGCCTTCCACCTTAACATACAAGCTGGTGTTTGGAACTTTCTACATTTCTTGCTTCACATTCACCTCATATGTGAACTGGAAACTGAATGAGGAGCGCTACAACGTCTTCCTGAACGCCCTGGAAGCCAAGATCCAGCACAACGAGGCGACCGAACGAGGCAAGGCGCTGCTGAGGCTGTCGCGGACCGATCCGCTTACAGGTCTGGAGAATCGGCGGGCGATCGACGAGAAGCTGCGCGATTACTGGAGTGACTGGCAACGGGTCGGCACCAGTTTTGGGGCGATCCTCATCGACGTGGACTTCTTCAAAAAGTTCAATGACTGCTACGGCCATCAGGAAGGCGACCGTTGCCTGATCCATGTCGCCAATGCCCTTAGCGATATGATCAAGCAATATAATGGCTCGATCGGCCGCTACGGCGGTGAAGAATTCATTGTCCTGGCTCGCGTGGAGAAAAAAGAGCAGATCATGGATCTCGCGGAAGCCATTTGCAGCACTGTGGAGAACCTGGCGCTTACCCATGAGCTGCGGCGAGACGGCGTCTCGATTGTGACCGTGAGTGTCGGCGCTGCATTCACCAGGACGCAGACCGGCGCCAAGCTGGAGAAGATCATCCACGAGGCCGATCGCGCGCTCTATCTGGCAAAAGCCGGTGGTCGAAATTGTGCTCGGCTGTTCGATCCGACCGATCCCCAGAGCAGCGACGAGAGTGAGAATATCGCGGCTTTGCTGAAGATCGCGATCGGCCAGAACCTCGTTTCGCTCGTTTATCAACCGATCCAGGATGTCAAATCGGACCGAGTTGAAGCCGTAGAGGCCCTGATGCGCCTCAAAATGCTGGACGGCACATCGGTTCCGCCGAGCCTGTTCATTCCCGTCGCGGAACGAACCGGCGCGATCCTGGAACTCGGGCGCTGGGCGATAAGGACAGTGTGCGCCGAGCTTTTGGCGGACGATCACGTCCGTGTCGTCAGTGTCAACGTTTCTCCGATTCAGCTCAAGACACCTGGCTTCGCAACGTCTGTCGCGACCATTTTGGGCGAGACTGGCGTAGCCGGCAGCAGGTTGGCCTTCGAAATCACCGAAGGACTGGAGATGGAGATGCACTCGGACATTCTTCGCTGCATCAGCGACCTGAAGCTGCTTGGGATCAAGATATGGCTTGATGACTTTGGGACCGGCTTCGCGGGCCTTTCGTGGCTCCGTCTGATCGATTTCGATACGGTGAAGATCGACCGCTCGTTTCTTCACGACTGCAGCGCCCCGAACGGCAAGGCAATGCTCCAAGACATTATTACGCTCGTTCGAAATCGTGGCCACAAAATCCTGGTCGAAGGGGTGGAAACCGACGAGCAGATGGCCCTTATGCGTGAATTCGGTATAGACAAGGTCCAGGGCTTCCATGTCGGCCGTCCTGCTCCCGCCGTCAGTTTCCAGACAAAGCGGGCCATCCGCAAACGCCCATTTACGGTCCTCAAGTCCGCATGACAGCGGTGGCGTTGGGCCTTTTTGGCTTGGACCGCCAACCATCGGTCAAAAGCCAAAGTCCAGCCGACTTCACCTGATCGCCGCGCCCGCTTCCAGCTTTCCAGCAACCCGGGGCTTATCGATCGCCGGTCAACGCGTCGCGCAGGGCCTGGATCTGCCGGTTCAGGGCATCAAGCTGCGCCAGCGTCATGCCCGAGCGCTCGATCAAGGTCTCATTCAGGCAGTTGCACTGGACCAGCAGCGCGCGACCAGCGTTGGTCAGGTCAACCTGCACCTGGCGCTCGTCGACCCGGCTGCGCTGGCGGGTCACGAGTCCAGCCTTCTCCATTCGCTGCACCAGCGGCGTGACGGTGCTCGATTCCAAAGCGAGCCTGTGGGCGATCGTGCCGACCGACATGCCGTCAGCCTCGGCCAGCGCGTTGAGCACGAGATATTGCGGATAGGTGATCCCCATCTCGTCCAGCATCGGCTTGTAGGTGCGGTTGATCGCCATGCTGGTGGCGTAGAGCGTAAAACAGAGTTGATTGTCCAACGGGAGAGGCACGGCGTATTCCTTCTGGCCAATACAGGCGTCAAGTGTATACCACGAAAAATGATATCGCGATACATATTGTCCGTGGACAAGGGGTTCGAGCTGCGCTAGGCCTGTCGATATTGCGATATTAATTATCGTGACAACAAGAGAAGGAGATTGAGATGAACCAAGCCTCGCAATCCAAGCCCGGCTCCGGCAGCGGCACGATCACCACCAAGGACGGAACGCAGATCTACTACAAGGACTGGGGGACCGGTCAGCCGATCGTCTTCCATCACGGCTGGCCATTGAGCAGCGACGACTGGGACGCCCAGATGCTGTTCTTCCTGTCCAAGGGCTACCGCGTCATTGCCCATGATCGCCGCGGTCACGGCCGCTCGACCCAGACGGATATCGGCAACGAGATGGACACCTATGCCGCCGATGTCGCGGCACTGGCGGCGCATCTGGACCTCAAGGACGCCATCCATGTCGGCCATTCGACCGGTGGCGGCGAAGTGGCGCGCTATGTCGCCCAGTATGGCGCCGGCGGCCGTGTCGCCAAGGCGGTGCTGATCGGCGCGGTGCCGCCAATCATGCTCAAGACCGCGGCCAATCCCGGCGGCCTGCCGCTCGAGGTTTTCGACGGCTTCCGCTCGGCGCAGGCGGCCAACCGCGCCCAGTTCTTCCGCGACGTTCCGGCCGGTCCGTTCTACGGCTTCAACCGCCCGGGCGCGGAAGTCTCGCAAGGTGTCATCGACAATTGGTGGCGCCAGGGCATGATGGGCGGCACCAAGGCGCATTACGATTGCATCAAGGCGTTCTCGGAGACCGACTTCACCGAAGACCTGAAGGCAATCGACGTGCCGGTGCTGGTCATGCACGGCGACGACGACCAGATCGTCCCCATCGCCGACTCCGCACTGCTGGCGATCAAGCTGCTCAAGAAGGGCGAGCTCAAGGTCTACAAGGGCTTCCCGCACGGCATGGCCACGACCCATGCCGATATCATCAACGCCGACCTGCTGGCCTTCTTCAAGGCGTAGGATATTTCGACGTCACAGACGAAAGCACCCGCCATCAGGCGGGTGCTTTTGTCTAAGCCCCCGCCGATTTCAGGCGATGCTCAAGCCGCCGTCGATCAGCATTTCCGCACCGACCATGAACGGGCATTCGTCCGAGGCCAGAAACACCACGGCATTGGCAATTTCCTCGGCGGTTCCGAAACGGCCGGCAGGCACCAGGCCGACCACCGCTTTCGCACGGGCTTTCGCCGCTGCCGGATCCAGCCCAAGTTTGTCATTGAGCGGTGTGTCGATCGGGCCAGGGCTGATTACATTGGCGCGAATGCCGCGCCCGATCAGTTCGCCCGACAGCGTTCGCGCCAGCGAAATCATGCCAGCTTTTGCCAGCGAATAGACATGCGTTCCTGCCATTCCCATATGCGCGTTGACCGAGCCGCTGAGGATGATCGATGACGGGTTCGAAAACAGGGGAACGAGCGCCTTGACCAGGAAGTACGGCCCCTTGAGGTCGACATCGATGCTCCTGTCGAACGCTGCCTCGGTCCAGTCGCCAAGCGGACGAAGATCGGCGATGCCGGCGTTGAGGAAGAGAGCGTCGAGCTTGCCGAAGGTTTCCCCGATCCGCCCTGCAATGTCGCTTTGGGCGGCGGCATCTCCGGCGTCGGAGGCGATGACAAGCACATCGCCGCCCAAGATGTTGCGCGCCTCCTCGAGACGGCCCGCATTGGTGCCGGTGATGGCGACACGCGCGCCTTCCTCGATGAAACGTCGCGCCGTCACCAGGCCGATGCCGCTGGTGCCACCCGTAATCAGCGCGGCCTTGCCTTTAAGTCTGGACATAACAGATTGCCTTTCCTGACTCGGAGCGCTGCGCATCGATCAGTCGCGCCGAGCCCGGTACCTTATGTTCAACTTGAAGGCGTTCACTGACTCAGCCCTGCCGTCAGCGCCATTTGTTGCACGTGTTTCGAACAATAACAGGCTTATACTTGGCGCATGACGAAAGAATTGTTGAGGGCGTGGCCGCTGCCACGCCCTCACGTCGAAATCCTGAAGACTGGCTGATATCAGGCGATCGCAGCCTCCGGCTTCCTCGCTTCCTTCATGTTCGGCAGGAACACCGTCAGCAGGCCGAGCAGCGGCAGATACGAGCAGATCTGAAAGACGAACTCGATGCCCTTCATGTCGGCGACGACGCCAAGCACGGCGGCGGCGATGCCGCCCATGCCGAAAGCGAAGCCGAAGAAGATACCGGCAATCATGCCGACACGTCCCGGCACCAACTCCTGCGCAAACACGACGATGTTGGAGAAGGCCGACGACAGGATCAGGCCGATCAGCACCGTCAGCACCATCGTCCATTCGAGGTTGGCGTAGGGCAGGGCCAGGGTGAAGGGCAGCACGCCGACGATCGAGAACCAGATCATCGCCTTCTGCCCATAGCGGTCGCCGAAAGGGCCGCCAATCAGGATGCCTAGTGCCGAGGCGCCGAGGAACAGGAACAGCATGACCTGCGACATCTGCACCGAAACGCCGAACTTATGGATCGAATAAAAGGTGTAGTAGCTGGCAAGGCTGGCGATGTAGGCGTTCTTGCTCAGCACCAGCAGCGTCAGCACCGCCAATGCCCACATCACCTTGCGGCGCGGGAAGGGTGAGACGAAGCTTGCCGCCTTGCGGTTGCCCTGTGCGGCGCGCAGGCGACTGTACCAGCCGCCGACTTGCCACAGCACGATGATGCCGATCAGCGAGCCGACGGCGAACCATGAGATGCTCGCCTGGCCGAACGGCACGACGATGAAGGCAGCCAGCAGCGGCCCCATGGACTGGCCGAAATTGCCGCCGACCTGGAACAGCGACTGCGCCAGGCCGAAGCGGCCGCCGGAGGCGAAGCGGGCGATGCGCGAGGATTCCGGATGGAAGATCGCCGAGCCGATACCGATCAGCGAGGCGCCGATCAGAAGCAGCGAATAGTGCCCGGCATAGGCCAGCACGATCAGGCCGATCAGCGACGACGCCATGCCATAGGGCAGCGAATAGGGCATCGGCCGCTTGTCGGTGATCATGCCGATCACCGGCTGCAGCAGCGACGCGGTCACCTGGAAGGTGAAGGTCAGGAGGCCGATCTGCCAGAAATCGAGGCCGTAATTCTCTTTCAGCAAGGGATAGATGGCCGATAGTAGCGACTGCATGATGTCGTTGATGGAATGGCAGAAGCTCACCGCCAGGATGACGGTGAAGGCCGTCGCCTGGGCTGAAGCGTGACTGACGGTCGCTGGTGGCGCGACGCTGGCGGCTGTCGTATCGGTCAAGGCAGGCTCCGTGGTCTTTTTGGCGGGCACGCCCGCGGGTAGCTTGGCGGGCGCTGCTGCGGGCCGCCTTAGGGACGGTTGCCTTATAAGCTGCTTGCGGGGCGACTTCTTTCGTGGTTTGGTCCAATAGTTTCGCAAGTGGGCCATACCAATGCCGCACGGCAAGGAAATCTTTCACGCCGGCAATGCCGATCTCGGGCGGTTGCACGAGAGCCGGTGGCAGTGGCTGGAACAAGCGTCCGGACCGGCGGTGGCGTTGCCGACGGAATATCCCGATGGCTACCATGTGCCGCAACACCGCCACAGTCGCAGCCAGCTGCTGCATGCGCTGGTCGGCGTCGTGCTGGTGACGACGCGGCAGCGCGGGGTAAGTTCCTAGACGCTCTCGGCCGCGTCCGCCTTTTTCCTGCGTCTGGTGCCGAAGCCAAGCAAGGTCGAGCGCTCGCGCTCCTCGGCCTGTTTGCGCGACCGCACGCGCATCAGATCCTTCCAGCCGACATAGCCGGCCAGTTGCAGGCCTTCGCGGGTGACGACGGGCAGATGCGACACGTTGGCCATCAACAGCTTGTCGGAGAGGCCTTCCAGATATTCGTCGGGATAGGCCAGCGTCACCTTGCTTCCGGCCAGCAATTCGCCGAGCGTCGTCGTGCGGTGCTTGCCGGCACGGCGCCAGCGCAGGATCGCCGGCGGATCGATGAGGCCGAGCACGCTGCCTGCTCTCATCGATCACCGGAAAGCTCGGATGCCTGGTCTCCGGCGCGGTCAGGAAGGCTGCCGCGCCGTGGAGCGTCATCGTCGCCGGCACGCTCTCGACCTGCGAGGTCATCACTTCGCGCACCCTGGTCAGCGCAAACGGATCGACGCGATATTCGCGCACGAGGGTGGTGCCCTCGCCTGGCGATCTTTCTCGGTCAGGATCGAGCGCTTCATCAACAGCACGGTGACGGCATTCGCGGCGGCACAGGCCGCGATCAGCGGCACCAGCACATGCGTGTTGCCGGTCAATTCCACGGCGAAGAACGTCGCCGTCAGCGGCGCGCGCATCGTGCCGCCCATGGTGGCGGCCATTGCCAGCAGCGCCCAGAAGCCCGGGTCCGCCGCGGGCAGAATTCCGGCCAGCACCGCCCCCATCGCGCCGCCCATGATCAACAGCGGCGCCAGCAACGCCTCCTGATGTTCCCGAGCCCAGTGCCACCGACCAGATGATGGCCTTGACCACGAGCAGCATCAGCGCGGCGGCGGCGATCGTGCGGCCGTCCAGCATTCGGCGATGTTGTCATAGCCGACACCGAGCGCCTGCGGTTCGATCAGCCCGCCAATGCCGACCAACAGGCCGCCGAGCATCGGCCACCACATCCAGTGGATGGGCAGTTTCTGGAAGCCGTCCTCACAGGCATAGACCATCTGCGTCAGCAGTCCTGACAACAGACCGGCACAGATACCGACCAGGACCCAGCCGCAAAGGCCGACGAAGGAAATCGCCATGGTGCCCTGGAACGGAAAGATCGGCCCCGGCAATGAGCAGCATGGTGCGTTCGACGCTCGGCAATGATCGCCGCGACCGCAACGGGAATGAAGCTGCGCGGCGTCCATTCGAAAGAGTCTAGCAGTTCGACCGCCAGCATGATCGCGGCGATCGGCGTTCCGAACACGGTGGTCATGCCGGCCGCCGCCCCCGCAACCAGCAGCGTCTTGCGTTCGTTGTCGCTGACCCGGCAGCAATCTGCGCGATTAGCGAGCCCGATGGCGCGCCCGTCATGATGATCGGGCCCCTCGGCGCCGAACGGTCCGCCGGAGCCGATCGAAGATCGCCGACGACAGCGGCTTCAGGATCGCAACCTTGGCGTCGAGCCTGAAACGCCCGAGCAGGATCGCCTCGATCGCCTCGGGAATGCCATGGCCGCGAATCTTCTCGCTGCCGTAGCGCGCCATCAGGCCGATGATCAGCGCACCGATGACCGGAACGACGACGGCGGCAAGCCCAAGCGGCGTGTCCTGCAGCTTCATGTCGGCAAGCGAGAACTGGCCGAAATAGGCGATGTTGGTGGCAAGCCGGATCAGCTTCAAAAGCGCGATGCCGGCAAACAGCCCCGCCGTCGCCACCACCACCGCTATCGCGGCGACAAGCAGCACTCTGGCGTCCGTGGTGAAATCCCTGAGACGGCCGGGATCGGAATGGGTCTTCATGGTGGTTTTGCTTCCTGGCGTCGGGCCACATCGCGGATCCGCGGCAAGGTCGAAGCGACGGCCGGGGATTGTCGGCTGGCTATGTATCGTAACACGATATAAAATTCAAGCCGGTTTTGCTTGAAAATCGATTGAGCTTTCGCCGGAATGGAACAAATGTCCGATATGACGCAGCCGCAGAAAACCCGTCCCGCCATCAGCCAGGCCGACTACCAGCGGCTGTCCGAGTTCCGCTACCTGATCCGCCGCTTCCTCGAATTCAGCCAGTTGCAGGCCGAAGACGCCGGGTGACGCCGCGCCAGCACCAGGCGCTGCTGGCGAATCAAGGGATATCCGGATGGCGGGCCGGTGACGGTCGGCGATCTGGCGGAGCGCCTGCGCATCCGCCACCATAGCGCCGTCGAGCTGGTCAACCGCCTCGGCGAGGCGGGACTGGTCGCGCGGGATCAGGACAAGGACGACCACCGCCGCGTGCTGCTGCGCTGACCGAGCGCGCCGACGATTGTCTGGCCGAGCTGTCGGCCGCGCATCTCGACGAGCTCTCGCGCATCGAACCCATGCTGCGGCGCCTGCTCGATCGGGGCCGTGAGTGACACCTCCGGGGGTTGCGCGTGATGACGCCGATATTTTCACAGCGCCCCGCATCCTTTGGCCTCTTCGCAACGTCTCGGTGATGAGAGGCTCAAGAGGCGCAGGGCAACGAGAGGAAGAGCAGAGATGAAACGTCATCTGATACGCTACAAGACGAAACCGGAGCGGGCCGACGAGAACGAGCGGCTGATCAAGGCCGTTTTCGAGGAGTTGCGCGCGACAAATCGCCGGAGGGCGTACGCTATATGACATTGCGGTCCGGCGACGGGACATTCGTCCATTTGGTCGAGACGGCGACCGATGCCCATGCGGACATCATTACCGGGCTGGCCGCATTCGAGGCATTTCAAAACGGCGTCAGGGATCGTTGCATTGAACGTCCACAACGCGAGGAAATGAGCGTGGTGGGCAGCTATCGCATGCTGGACCGGGTAAGTGCGGACGACATCACGGGAAGGAGCATGAACATTCCCATTCCTGGTGAGGCCCGCGAGCCTTTCGATCGCCTGTTCGGGGAATTGCGCCCCAAGCTGCACCGCTATTGCGCCCGTATGACGGGCTCGGTCATCGACGGCGAAGACGTGCTGCAGGAAGCCCTGGCCAAGGCGTTCGAAGCTCTGCCCAACACCGGCCCGATAGCGAATCCGGAGGGTTGGCTGTTTCGCATCGCCCACAATGCGGCGCTCGACTTTCTGCGCCGGCGAACCCGCGAAAGAGCCTTTTCCGATGAGGATCCGGATATGATCGTCGACCCGGCCAACCCCACCGTCGACCGCCAGGCCGCGGCCGCCGGCCTGCACACCTTCATGCGCCTTCCGGTGGCGCAGCGAAGCAGCGTCATCATGATGGACGTCCTGGGCTATTCGCTGCAGGAGATCAGCACCATGCTCGACACCAGCATCCCGGCTATCAAGGCGGCGCTGCATCGCGGCCGCGGCCGGCTGCGCCAGCTCGCCGATGAACCCGAGGAGCGCCCTTCCCCCAGGCTGAGTGCGTCAGAAACGCCTGCTCCTCGACGCCTACATCGATCGCTTCAACGCCCGCGATTTCGACGCGGTGCGCGACATGCTGGCGGACGAGGTGCGGCTGGAGCTGGTGGCCAGGGCGCGGCTGAATGTCGCAGGCAAGTGGGCACCTACTTCCACAATTATTCGAGTGTCCAGGATTGGCGTTTCGTGCCGGGCTTCGTCGAAGACAGGCCGGCAGTCCTTGTCTGCGATCCCAACAACCCGGCGGCGCGGCCTTCCTACTTCGTGCTGCTGGGATGGCAGGAAGGCAGGCTCGCCGCCATTCGCGATTTTCCGTCACGCTCGCTACGTCGCCGACAGCGCCGAGATATCCCTTCTTTGAAACGAATGCCCCTTCGGATTGAGCAACGGGAAGGTCTCCCCCTACTGCCTACTGCCTACTGCCTACTGCCTACTGCCTACTGCAGCGACTTCAGCAGATTGTCGATGGTGAAACGGATTGGACTTAGGCCTGGCCGGCGGCGGATTGTCGTTGGCCTCCGGCAGCGGCGCACGCTCCACCCTCGGGGCCTGCTGCGCGGCCTTGCGTTCGGCCTCGAGGCCTTGCCTTTTCCTGCGAGGCGATGCGCATTGCCTCTTCCGCCTTCTGCCGCTCCTGCTCTTCGGCTTGCGCCTTGGCCGCCTCGTCGGCGGCCTGCTGCTCGGCCGCGGCCTGCGCATCCGCCTTGGCCTTTGCGTCGGCATCGGCTTTCGCCTGTGCTTCCGCTTCAGCCTGGGCCTGCGCCTCCGCTTCGGCCCTTGCCCTGGCGTCGGCCTCGGCTTTCAGCCGCGCCCGCTTCCTCCTGTTGGCGCAGTTCCTCGGCGGCCTTGTCGCGCGCCTCCTGCAGCGCCGCGTAGTAGCGCACCTCGCGCCGCAGCCGCTGCTTTTCGAGCAGCGTCGCCCTGCATCGCCTCGACGCGCTGCTGTTCCCCTTTCCAGCGCTCGCTGGGTCAGGAACTGCGCCAGCGGCTCGCTGTCGAACTGCCGTTGCACGGCGCCGAACGGTCCCTCGGCGGTGAAATTCATGACCGGCTCGGAGCCGACCAGCGCCTCGTCGCCGGGCCGATAGGTGATCGCTCCCTTGGCGGGAAACCATGGTTGTGCTGAGTCCTGCCGTGATGTCGGCGGACAAGGTCGCCGCCGGAGTCTCGAGGCTGATCGGCGGTGCCCGCACCGTGCCGCCGGCAACCGTGAAGGCGATGACAAACGTGTCATTGCTATCTCTCTCTTTTCATCCCCACCCCCCTATTTTGTCCCCTTTTTCTTTTTTTTTTTTCTCTTTTTT